>NZ_SJPQ01000003.1:632355-896699 GCF_007859945.1 Pseudobythopirellula maris
AACTACTGAGCGACCGCGTAAGAGTTTAAGCGATACGACCAGCCGCCGGCTCCCCCTTGGGGGGCCGGCGGCTTTTTTTGTGCGCGCCGCGGGGGCGAGCCGGCGGCGTAAGCCGCCGGTGGTTTAGCGCCGGTGGAGACTCCGACGCGCCGGAAACCCACCGCCGGCTCACGCCGGCGGCTCGCTGGGGTGGGGCCAGGTTAGCAGCGCGGTTTTCTGTTTGTGGAGGACGTAGTGGATCGCGGCGTGCAACGCGCGTTCGTTGCGCAAGACTCGCTTCGAGCCTCGCGCGGTCCACCAAGTACCGCTGGGCGGACGCGGATTGGCCCGATTCAAAGCTCGGCTGCCGTAGGACTTAAAGTCGCCCAGCATGTCGCCAGGATCGCATTCGCTCGCGGCGGCAACAACCAAGTGGATGTGGTCCGGCATCACCGCCGCGGCGCGCAATTCCCATCCACGATAGCGGGCTGTCTCTCGAAACTGCGGGATCAAGGCTTCCGCATTCCCCTTCGTGAACCGGACCGGGGGCCCTTTCAATTTCGCCACGGAGGCGTGCCACAATCCGGGCAACGGCGGCTCGTAGGTCTCACCGGGCAAGTTGTGCTCGACTCTGATAGACCCCGATTGGGAGTCGTACGGTCTTCTTTCTCGTACCGAGGCGACGCTGCCCCGCTCGTCGCCAGGCAGCCAAGAGCCATAAGTCGTGCTGGTGAGCAGCCAGTGGGCCATCCCCGCAGGCTAATCAGAACGCGCAACCAAAGCCAATCGCGAGCCGCCGGCGTTAGCCGGCGGTGGTTCTGCGCTGGCGGAGACTCCGACACGTCGGAAAACCACCGCCGGCTCACGCCGGCGGCTCGTCTTGGCTCGGCACAGCTTATGCCCAACGGGCGTGCCTCGCCTGCCTGCTGAGCGTGCATCTGCTGTGTCGGCGCGCCTCACAAGCAGAACTTCTTGTGGAATACACCCTTTGAAAACAAGGGTTTTGGCTCAGGAATGAACTTTTCTGAGTGCGGTGGGCCACTCTTGGCACACTGCTTGCTTAATTGCCGAATCGCTAGCACCGCGTTTCCCTCCGGGTCGCTTCGGCCCACGACGCATTGAGTCTAGCAGGCGGCAGGCCCTCGGCTGCGGAGGTGGCTTCGGAGACGGAGCTGAGAGGCCTTTTACGATCCTTCTGCACGTTCACTTATTGATGAGAGGAAGACTTGTCCATGACTGATGATTTCATGCGGCGAGGCCTAGCGATGCTGTTGCTCGCCGGCTTGTTCGCCACGATGTTGCCAACACGTGCCTACGCGCAAGACGCCGAGACCGAGGCTCCCGTCGCGGAAGAGGCGGCTGAGACCGAAACGGCTCCGGTTGAAGAAGCCGAAGAAGCGGCCGCCGAAGAGGAAGCCCCGGCGGAAGACCTGGGCGTCGGTTACGCCCTCGACAACGCGGTTCTGTTCTTCTGCGCCGTGCTGGTGTTCCTCATGCAAGCCGGCTTCGCGATGGTCGAGGCAGGTTTCAACGCGTCGAAGAACGCGGTGAACATCCTGTTCAAGAACTCGATGGACATCTGCGTTGGTGTGCTGCTGTTCTTCCTCATCGGCTTCGGGCTCATGTACCCGGACCTCTACGAGGGCGGCAGCGGCAACGGCTGGTTCGGATTCGGCGGTGTTGGCCTCGATGGATACGCCAAGGCCTCGGACCGCGTCTTCGCCCCCGAGTGTGATTGGTTGTTCCAAGCCGTGTTCGCCGCCACCGCGGCGACGATCGTGTCGGGCGCCGTGGCCGGCCGCATGAAGGTCGGCGGTTACTTGATCTACAGCGCTGTGCTCACCGGCCTGATCTACCCGATCAGCGGCTACTGGAAGTGGGGCGGTGGCTGGGCGGATGCTTGGGGCTTCCAAGACTTCGCCGGCTCGGCTGTGGTCCACGGCCTGGGCGGCTTTGCCGGTCTGGCTGGCGCCATTATCCTCGGGCCGCGATTGGGTCGCTACGTCGACGGCAAGTCGATGCCGATGCCCGGCCACAACCTGCCGCTCGCCGCTCTGGGCGTGTTTATCCTGTGGTTCGGCTGGTACGGGTTCAACCCCGGCAGCCAACTGGCGTTCCAAGGCACCGGCGACATCGATATGACGATGCACTGTGCGATCACCACGACCCTCTCGGCTGGCGCCGGCGGCATCGTCGCCACGCTGCTGAGCTGGATCATGTTCGGCAAGCCCGACCTCTCGATGGGCCTGAACGGCATCCTCGGTGGCTTGGTTGGCATCACCGCCTGCTGCGATTGCATGAGCACCTGGCAGGCGATCCTCGTGGGCGCCGTCTCCGGCGTGCTCGTGATCGTTGGCGTGATGATCCTCGACAAGCTGAAGATCGACGACCCGGTTGGCGCCTGGCCGGTCCACGGCCTGTGCGGCCTGTGGGGTTGTATCGCCATCGGCATCCTGCCCAACGGTTACCTCGAAGCTGGCGACACGAACCTTGTTGTCCAAACGGTTTCGGCCGTCGCGATCTGTGCCTGGGCGTTCTTCACGATGCTCCTGCTGTTCTCCGTGCTGAAGGCCTTCGGATTGCTCCGGGTCTCGGTCGAAGAGGAGCAGCAGGGCCTCGACGTGAGCGAGCACGGCATGTCGGCTTACACCCACTGAGGGTGACCAGGAGTTGAAGCGAAAGCCCTTCACGCGGACGGACCCGCTCGGAAGGCGAGACGACTACAGATCCCTATTCGGCCCGGGCGGGTTATCCGCCTGGCTCGTCCGGGTCGAGGGATCGTTTTTAAGAGACGCTCGCTACCAAGCGGCACAGAGTCACAAGATAGACGCCGTGACGGGCTCAACCCCGACGCGTCTTCACCGAACACAAGTCCCCGCGGCCTGGCCGAGTTTACCGCCTGGCTCGACTTGGCCGCGGGGCATTTTTATTTCTTCGACCGCGCCACGCGGCCCACTGGAGCGACCATCACCCCCCCGCTTACACGCCCCCCATGTCCAGAAGGACGCCCCATATGGCTTGGGTGGGTCCTCCGCCTGATCCGCCCAAGCCGGGGTGTCTTTTGGGAGTGAGGTGAGAGGCGGGAGGTCAGAGATCCGAGAAGCAACGAACGGGCCCCGTCTTCAACGGGGACCCGTTCTTTTTTTGATCGTATCGATAAGAATGAGAGACTCGAAAAACGTGAGCCGGCCCCCGCGGCACCCGAACTCTGGCCTCCGAACTCTCATCTCTCTCTATGAAATTCATCATCGCGATCGTCCAGCCCAACAAGCTCGAGGACGTCAAGGCGGCGCTCTCCGAGGTCGAGGTCGTGCGGCTGACGATCATGGACGTGCAAGGCTTCGGGCGCCAGAAGGGCCAGACCGAGCTCTACCGCGGGCACGAGATCTCCGTGAACCTGCTGCGCAAGGTGCAGCTGCAGATCGCGGTGAATGACGAGTTCGTCGAGCCCACGATCAGCGCCATCGTCAAAGGGGGCCGCACCGGACAGAAAGGCGAGCTGGGCGACGGCAAGATCTTCGTGCTGCCGATGGACGATTGTGTGCGAATCCGCACCGGCGAACGAGGCAGCGAGGCGATCTGAGAGAGACGCCCCTTCGCTCCGAGCGAGCGATGGACGCGTCCCCTGACGAGGCGACGAGGCTTAGTCGGGGGCCGTGCTACCGATAAAGAAGAAAGAAGCTGGGGATCAGGGACTTGAACCCCGACTAACGGAATCAGAATCCGTCGTGCTACCGATTACACCAATCCCCAATCGCAAAGCCGCCAAGAGCGGGCCGCCAACAGCGGGTAGGTCGCTAGGGGCGAGACCCGGCTGCTTGCGGAAGACCCGTTAAGTTACGTCGTAATCGGTCGCAAATCAAGGCCCGGATCGACTGGCGGCAGCGCCGCTTGGCTTCCGCAATTCGACGGCATGCCGTAAGATTCTCGCTGTTCAACCGCCTCGCCCTGCAACCGGGCGCGGCGTTCTTTTTCCCCCTGGCGACGCCCCCCACAAGGGGGCGACTATCCCGGCCCAAGCGATGGCATCCCTGCGAGTTTTGACTGGCGCCGAGCCGAATCGGCGGTACACGATCGACGCCGAGCAAAGCGTGATCGGGCGCAGCTCCGAGTGCGAGGTGGCGCTCGACGTGGCGGCCGTGAGCCGGCGCCACGCCACGATCCTGCATCAGGAGGGTCGCTTTTTCGCCGAGGACCTGGGGAGCCGCAACGGCACGTTCGTCAACGGCCAGAAGATCATCGGCCGCACGCCGCTGCGCAGCGGCGACAAGTTGCTGGTCTGCGACCAGGAGTTCGTGTTTGAGGACGAGGCCACCCCCGCCGGAGCGGCGAGCACCGAGCCGAGCAGCGGCGCCGATGACAACCTGAGACGCAACCCCCAAGAGAGCAGCCTGTACGGCGCCGGGACCGTGCCGAAGGAGCCCGCGTCGAGCCTCGTGCAGATGGTCGCCGAGGACGACCTGGGCGAGAAGTCGAACGTGATGGCGACGCTCGATCTGACGGGCCGCGACAGCTGGTCGATGTCGGCAAGGCCCGAAGTCAAGCTCGCCGCATTGGTGGAGATCTCCAACGCGCTGATGGGCGTGCTCTCGATCGACGACGTGCTGCCCAAGCTGCTCGACAGCCTGTTCACGATCTTCGTGCAAGCCGACCGCGGCTTCGTGATCATGCGCCCCGAGCCCGAGGCGCCGCTCGTGCCGGTCGCTTCCAAGAGCCGCCGCGCCGACGTCGAGGAGAGGATGCGCATCAGCCGCACCATCGTCGAGGAGGCGGTGAGCGGCAAGCGCGCGTTCCTGTCGGCCGACGCGGCGAGCGACGAGCGGTTCGGCATGGCGCAGAGCATCGCCGATTTCAAGATCCGCTCGATGATGTGCGCCCCGATGATCGGCTCGGAGGGCGAGGTGCTGGGCGTGATCCAGATCGACACGCTGAACCAGAACCACCGCTTCAGCGACGACGACCTGGAGGTGCTGGCCGCCGTGGCGAGCCAGGCGGCCGTGGCCGTGGACAACGCCCAGATGCACGACCGCATCGTCGAGCAGCGGGGGCTAGAGCGCGACCTGGAACTGGCCCACCAGATGCAGCGGGCGCTGCTCCCCGACGGGCCGCCCGAGGCGCCCGGCTACGGGTTCTTCGACTACTACGACTCGGCCCGCCAGGTGGGGGGCGACTACTACGACTACGTGCCTCTGCCCGACGGCCGGTTCGCCGTGGTGCTGGGCGACGTGGCGGGCAAGGGCGTGGCGGCGGCCATCATCATGGCCAAGCTCTCGAGCGACGTCCGCTTCGCGCTCGCCACGGAGAACGACCTGGCCACGGCCGTGATGCGCGTGAACGACTCGTTTTGCGCCCAGGGGCTCGAGGACCGGTTCGTCACGATGGTCTTCGCCGTGGTCGACCCCGCGGACCACAGCATGACGATCGTCAACGCCGGTCACATGGGCCCGATGTTGCGGCGCGCGAGCGGCGAAGTCGAGACCATCGCCGAGGAGGTCTCCGGCCTGCCGATCGGCATCATGGAGGGCTACGAGTTCGAGCAGGAACGCTTCGAGCTGGCCGCGTGCGACTCGGTCACGCTGTTCACCGACGGCTTCAGCGAGGCGATGAACGAGGCGCGCGACCTGTACGGCATGGAGCGGCTCGCCGCTCAGGTGGGCGCCGGTTGCGGCGGCGTGGCCGACCTGGGCGACCACGTGCTCACCGACGTGCGTAAGTTCGTCGCCGGCTTCGCCCAGAGCGACGACATGTGCCTGGTCTGCTTCGGCCGCGACGCCGAGTAAGCCTCACGCAAAGGCGCGGAGCTATTCGCCAGCCGCCCCGAGCGAGGCGAGGAACTCGCTCATCTCGCCGGCGGCGTGGCTGTCGCCTTGACTGCGGGCCTCTTCGATCCCTTCGCGCAGCGCCTTGCGGGCCTCGTTCACGCGCTCGAGCCGCACCAGCTGCTGCGCCGCCATGAAGAAGGCCGGCACGTAGGGCGGGTCGTCCGACTGCAACTCGGCGAGGCCGGCGAGGCTCGCCTCGTGATTGGCTTCTTTGTCGAGCTCCATCGCCAGGCTGTAGCGCAGGAACACGTCGCTGGGCTCGTCGGCGAGCATCGCCTCGATTTTCTCGCGTCGGGTCGGCATCGGGTCCTCGTGAGGGCTTTCGGTGGTCTGCTTACAGCTTACAGCGAGTCGTCCAGACGCAGCAGCGCCCCGCGGCCCTCGTGAACGGCGACGAGGTAGAGCGCCCCATCAGCGCCAAAAGCCATCGCCGTTGCGTTCTCGACCGCCGCGACAGGCGTCGCCCGGCAAGCCGCGTGGCCCGTGGCGCCGAGCGCAGCGTCGAGGCGGTAAACGCCATCGCCGCCTGGCTGCTGGGGGTCGCTGACTAACGCGTACAGAAGCCTGTCGACGGGGCGGGGCAGGGCGCCGTAGGCGATCGCCACAGCGCCTTTCAGCCCGATCGGCATCGTCGTGCGCGGCTCGGCTGCGGGCTGGGCCGGATCGTAGAACGCGATCGTGTCTTCGCTCTCGCCTTGTTGGAGCACCGCTAGGTAGCCGTCGGGACTGATCGCGATTTGACGGGGATGCTCCGATTCTCCGAACGGGCCGAGCGGCGAGACGCCCACCCCGCTGTGCGACGCCCTCAGCAGCCCGCCCTCGCCCACGGCGAAGACGTGGCGGCCATTAGCGGCGAGGGCGGCGACTGGCGTGGCGCCGGCGGGGCCGTCGGCCGATTTGGTTGGCTGGGCGACGTAAACCAAGCCCCCATCGCCGGAAGGCCGCATCCGCAACGCAAGCAGCACGCCTGGCGTTGCCGAGGCGGAGATTAGCGTCTGCTTGGTCAAGAACGCCAAGGGAGCCATCGGCGCGACGTCGGCCGAATCTTCGCGTGGCGCCACTGACGCGATTATCGCTTCACCGTGCTCCACCACAACGCGGATCAACTCGGCCGGCTCAGACGATGCGAGGTACAGCTCGAAGTGGTCCGGCTTGCCGTCGGGCCTGACGACGAGCGCGGCGGGCGACGGCAGTCCTTCGAGGAGCGTCTCAACGCTCTGGGCGACGGCGGGCGGCGCTGCGAGGCCGAGAAGCAGCAAGGCCGCCGCCAGCCCCAAGGCCCCCATGGTTCTAGGCGCCCACGCCATGCTGCGCCTCGTAGGCCGATATCTTGTCCTCGTGCTCCAGCGTCAGGCTGATGTGGTCGAGGCCTTTGAGCAAACAGTGGCGGCGGAACTCGTCGACCTCGATCGGCGTTTCGAAGCCGTGCGCGTCGGTGAGCACCTGCTTCTCCAGGTCGGCGGTGAGCTCGTAGCCGGGGTGCTTCGCGGCGCGTTGGAACAGCTCCTCAACCAATTCCTCGCTCAGCATGATCGGCAGCATGCCGTTCTTGAAGCAGTTGTTGTAGAAGATGTCGGCGAAGCTGGGGGCCACGATCACCCGGAAGCCGTAGTCCTCGAGCGCCCACGGGGCGTGCTCGCGGCTCGAGCCGCTGCCGAAGTTGCGGCGGGCGAGCAGCACGCTGGCGCCGGCGGCCTCGGGCTTGTTGAGCTCGAATTCGGGGTCGTCCGAGCCGTCCGGCTTCTTGCGCCAGTCCCAGAACAAGAACTCGCCGAAGCCCGTACGCTCGATCCGCTTGAGGAACTGCTTGGGGATGATTTGGTCGGTGTCGACGTTGGCCCGGTCCATGGCGGCGACCAAGCCGGTGTGTACGGTGAAGGGGGTCATGGGAAAAAGATTTCGATTAGAGATTTGACGGCGAACAAGAACCGATGAAGGCGCATCACATGTCGTCCATCCATCGAAACTCATCGCATTCGGATAGTGTTAGTGGAATATCAAGCCGGGGCTGCAATTCAAAGGCTTGCTCGTTGCACCCTGCATCGAATGGGAAAATCCCGTTCTCGTCGGGCCAAAACAATTGTACGGCTGAAAGTTCAACGGAGTTACGCCTGCAGAACCCCATAGCGTAGCCTAGGTAGAGCTCGTATTTGGACTCGTGTACGGCACGAATCCCTACCGCACTTGCGAACACATCATCCTGATAAATTCCAGGCTGGTCGAAACGGAGTCCAGACCGCAAGCCATCTACGAAATCCGAGAGGAGACGGGAAGCAGTTTCTGGAGAAAGTCCAAAGACGATTGCCTCGGGGTGCTGAAACGTCTTCGACAAACCTGCGGTATAAACGAACGGCGGTTCGCCATCGAAAATGCTCAGGGCAGTCCAGCCCTTTGCATCGACATCTTTTTGAACTATTTCGTCCAACGCCTTAGGTCACTTCCCGCACGTCGACGAAGTGCCCCGCCACCGCCGCAGCGGCGGCCATCGAGGGGCTCACCAAGTGCGTGCGTCCGCCGCGGCCCTGGCGGCCTTCGAAGTTGCGGTTGGAGGTCGACGCGCAGCGTTGTCCCGGGTCGAGCTTGTCGGGGTTCATCGCCAGGCACATGCTGCAGCCCGCCTCGCGCCAGTCGAAGCCCGCCTCCTTGAAGATCGTGTCGAGGCCCTCCTCTTCGGCTTGCTTCTTCACCAATCCGCTGCCGGGCACGACCATCGCGTCGACACCCGCCGCCACCTTCTTGCCCTTGGCGAATTGGGCCGCGAGGCGCAGGTCTTCGATGCGGCCGTTCGTGCAGCTGCCGATGAACACGCGGTCGATTTTGAGATCCGTGATCGGCTGGCCCGCCTCGATGCCCATGTACTCCAACGCCTGGGCCGTGGTCTTTTGGTCGGTCGGATCGGTGAAGTCGGCCGGGTTGGGCACCCGCGAGTTGACGCTCGCCACTTGCCCGGGGTTCGTTCCCCAGCTGACCTGCGGGGCGATGTCGGCCGCAGCGAACACGAGCGACTTGTCGTAGCTGGCGCCCTCGTCGGTCGGCAGCTCACGCCAACGAGCGACGGCCTCGTCCCACGCGGCGCCCTTGGGGGCGTGGTCGCGGCCCTTGATGTACTCGAACGTCGTGTCGTCCGGGGCGATCATGCCGGCGCGGGCGCCCCCCTCGATCGACATGTTGCACACGGTCATGCGGTTCTCCATCGAGAGCGAGCGGACCGCCTCGCCGGTGTACTCGATGCAGTAGCCGTTGCCGCCGCTGGTCGTGATCTGGCCGATCAGGTAAAGCACCATGTCCTTGGCCGTGACGCCGGGACCGAGCTCGCCGTCGACACGCAGTTCCAGGGTCTTCGGCTTCGACTGCAACAGTGTTTGCGTGGCGAGCACGTGCTCCACCTCGCTGGTGCCGATGCCGAACGCCAACGCGCCGAAGGCGCCGTGGGTGCTCGTGTGGCTGTCGCCGCAGACGATCGTCATGCCGGGCTGGGTGTAGCCCATCTCCGGCCCGATCACGTGCACGATCCCCTGGTTCAGGTCGTGGATGTCGTAGTGCTTGATGCCGAACTCGGAGCAGTTGGTGCGCAGCTTGTCGATCTGCGTCTTGGAGATCGGGTCGAGGATCGGCAGCGAGCGGTCGCTGGTCGGCACGTTGTGGTCGGCCGTGGCGATCGTGCGTTCGGGGCGGCGCACCGGGCGGCCGGCGAGCCGAAGCCCCTCGAACGCCTGGGCGCTGGTGACCTCGTGCACGAGCTGCAGGTCGATGTAAAGGATGGTCTGACGACCCTCCTCGGCGTGGACAACGTGCTGGTCCCAGATCTTTTCGAAGAGTGTGCGCGGGGAGGGCATATTTGGCGTGAGAGCGTGTGGTGGATTGAACGAAACAGCGTGTGCTGAAACGGAGCGGGCGGCCCCAGCCGCCAACGGGAGTCGGCGGTTGTCGCTTTTTGCGGGCAGCCGCCAATAGCAACAACCAACAGGCCGCAACGCCCCATCCGGTCAGCGGGCCAAGGGTTCGTGTCCTCGGCTGGGGGGCAAGACAGATAGTTTAGAGCGCCGGTTCGCCGCGGGGTAGCGGCTGAGAGGCCCCACTTCTGGGCATATCGGCCTTAAACGGCCGCCGCCTCGAGGATTGCGGCCGCTTTGGCCTTCCGTTCGGGGCAGCCGTGCTGGGCCCACCAGTCGGCGGCGTGCTCACTGGACCACTCGTCGGCCAGTTCCAGGTCGAGCAGCGCCTGCCGCAGCGATTCGACCTCCTGGTACCGCAGCTCGGGGTCTTTCTCCAGGCAGCGGAGCACGATCTCCTCCAATTCGATCGGCAGATCGGGATTGATCGACCGCGGCGAGGGGGCTTCCTCGGTGGCGTGGGCGATGATGACCCGCACCGACTTCTGGTGATCGAACGGCGGCCGGCCCGTGAGCAAGTAAAACAGCACGCAGCCGAGCGAGTAGATGTCGCTGCGGGCGTCGGCCTCACGCTCGCCGGCGGCCTGCTCCGGCGACATGAACAACGGCGATCCGGTGATCGAGCCTTCTTGGGTCAGCTCCGCATCGGCCGATGCGGTCACCGGCTTGGCCAAACCAAAGTCGAGCAGCTTCGCCACGTCGAACTCGCCGCCGCGGTACGCGCAAAACAGGTTGGCCGGCTTGATGTCGCGGTGCACCAGCCCGATGCCGTGCGCCTCGCGGAGCGCCTTGCAGACTTGGTCCATCAGGTAGACCACCCTCGCGGGCGGCATCGGGCCGTAATCGCCGATCAGCTCGCCGATGTTGTGGCCCGGCAGGTACTCCATGACGTAATAAAACACGCCCTCCTCGGTGCTGCCGTAGTCGTAGATGTCGATCGAGTTCCAGTGCGAGAGCTTGGCGGTGGAGCGGACCTCGCGCTCGAAGCGGGCCATCGTGCGCGGGTCGCCGGCCTTCTCGGGCCTGATCACCTTGATCGCGCAGGGGCGCTTCATCATCTGGTGCTCGGCCAGATAGACCTCGCCCATGCCGCCCGACCCCAGCAGCTCCTTGAGCCGGTACTGGCCGAGTTGTTTCGCCTCGAACACCTGACGGCGCAGCGAGTTGATTGTGTAGACCCCCACCGTGGCGATCAGCACGTTCACGCCGGTGATCAGCACTTGCTCGGAGAGGTAGTTCGTGTACTCGTCGCGGAGCATGCAGGCCTGGAAACCGGGGCAGAGACGGTGCTGGAAGAAGATCACGAGCAACGGCAGGGCGCCCATCGCGCCGATCACCGCCAACGCCCGCCGCCAGTTGTTCGGGATGAACAACGCGTAGGTGAACATGAGCATCATCCAGGGGGCGAGGATCACCGGCAGGTGGGCGCCCTCTGGCAGGTTGGCCGCGAGCTGCAGCTTCTGCTGGCTGAGGATGACGAAGTAGAACGCCGGGTCGCCGAACACCAGCAGCTCGGCCACACGCAGCTTGCCGAGCGACAGGGGGGCTTTCGACGCCAGCGTCGCCGCCACGGCGCCGAGCACCGCCGTGACACAGAGGTGCGTCACGGCGATCCAGGTCGGCGCGTCGTTGAACGCCAGCAACCGCAGCTCGAACACCGCGAAAGCGATGAAGAACAGCGACGAGGCGATCAGCAGCCGCCGGCGGAGCAGGCCCTGGGTCTCGCCCGAGAGGTGCGGCGAAGCGCCGTCCACCAGACGCACCAGGCCGCGGGCGGCCGCTCGGAACGCGCCCGAGCTGTGGCTATCGAGCTTCGGGTCAGAAAACGCCGCACCACGCAGCGAAGAACGCTCCCGAGCGGGTGACTCGATGGTTTCGGCCAGGTCGAACTGGCCGTCGCTCGATGAATCGTGAGCCAACATGGCGGTGGGAGGCCGGGTGGGAGTAAGGCGCCGTGGGCGATGACTGCATCGCCGCGTGCGAGTGTGTACCGGGGCCTCTATTCTTGTCCCATACGACGGGATTGACCATCCGGTTTACTCCTAAATCTGCTGCGACGCCGCCGTGGGTGCGGCGCCGCACAACACATCGGGGGTGGCGCCCCCTCAGATCCGCCACGAGGCCCCGCAGAAGCCTCTGGCAAAGGGGCGGGGGACATGCTTCATGCCGTGTTCAGGCCGCCAGACGACGCGAGGGGGCGTAAGCGGCCGCCAGCTCGCTGATTTGCTCGAGCGGTGTGTCGTCCCACTGGTCCGCGTCTCCCTCGGCGTTGGCCGGCTCACGCAAAACAATGGTGCCGGGGTGGCACATCCGTGGCAGAAAGAACCAAGCCGACGAGAGCAGTTCGTCGCTGGCGTGACGCGAAAGCAGAATCAAATCGCTGTCCTGCAGCGAATTGGACAGTGCTGCGAGCCCCGCCGTCGGGCCGCCAGGGGTCAGCCTTACCGAGGCGCCCGTGTCGCGCAGCTGGCGGTGGGCGTCGATCAGCCGCAAACGCTCTAGCGACGTGTCACGTTCGTCGAACCAGTCGAAACCGGCGTACGTGATCTCGCCCTCGGCGGCGATCGAGGCGGCGAACTCCAGCAGCTTGGCCGATCGCTCCAGCGAACCGACACCGACCTCGACAAACCGACGCACGCTGCGTTGCTTGATCAGGCGAAACAGTTGCCGCTCGGCGGGCGCCTTCGAGAAATAGGCTAGCCGGGCGTAGCGCAAAACTCCCCAGCCCATCACACGTCTCCCCGCCTAGATCACGAATGCCTAGGGACGACGCCCCAGTGCGAGCCGTCAGGTGCGGGGGTCCGATCGCCCCCACCAGGCTCTCGTGAAGGAATCGGCAACGCAGCGATCGACAATCGAGACCAATCGGTCCGATGGCGAGGTCGTCGGCCGGCGCCGCCGGCGCGGCGACCGGTGAGGCGAGCGGCGGAAGATATGTCGACCGTAACGGCTCACCCGCCACGATCGGCAGCTTGGCACAGCGTGCCATGGGTCCTCGGATCTGGGTTCAGCTCGAGGGATCGTCGTCTTGGTTGACGTTATGGATGATCACCGGAGCCGCGATGCCGAGGCCGAGCACCGTGGCCGCCACGCCCGGCTTGGCCATCATCTGCTTGCTCTTGCGGACCATCGGATTGGCATGGAAAGGGGCGGCGTGCTGCCCACGCACCACCAGCGGCGCCTCGACCAAAGCGAGTTGCTTCTCCACGCTCGGCGGAGCCGCATCGGCGGTCCATACATGGCACGTGCGGCTGGCGTAGCTCGACTCGACCACGCACACGCCCTTGGCGCCGCGAAAGGCGAACTGGCCGTTGCGGTTCGTGCGGGCCAGGGCCGTCTCGCCGTTGGCGGCGGTGAGTCGGACCTCGGCGCCGCCAATCGGTTTCCCTTCGGCCGCCACCAGGCGCCCACGGAACAAGCCGTCGCTGGTCATCGCCACGTGGGCCGGCTTGGCGGGCTTGGCGGACATGGCGTCGGCCGCAGACGACTCGACGCTCGCGGAGAGCGGCCTGGGCGCGGTGGGCGGCTCTTGGCCCTGAGCCGCTGGCGCCAGGCCGGCTATCAACAATACAGCAGCAATCGTTTTCGCGGATTTCATGCGAGATCCCTCTCTGGGTCGGCTGGTGGGGCACGCGTCGCGGCGGGAGCGGGTCGCGTGGCTGGTTCGCGGCGGGAGGGTAGCAGCGCGGTCAGCGCATGAAAAGAGCATCCCCGCGGCCCGGTTTCGGACCGCGGGGATGCTTGAGTTCCCGTCGTATTATCCCAGCAGCTGCGACTCAGCTCGCCGAGTCGTCGTCGTCGGCCAGGGCGAGCGGCACGGCGATAGCCGTGGCGATACCTGCGGCGACCAGCATCGGGTGCTGACGCATGAAGTCCATCGCGCCACCGCCACCGAAGCCAAACTGGCCGTTGACCACGTCGGCGCCGGTGACCATGAGGGCCGACTTGTTGGCCGCCGGAGGGGCGGTTTGCGGCTCCCAGAGGCGGTAAGCCACGCGGCCTTCGCCCGCGACCACTTCCACCAGACCGCCACGCAGCCCCTTGGCCGCGTAGACGCCCTCTTCGTTCGTCTTGACGCTCACGACCTCAACACCGCCCTGACGGATCGAGACATCGGCCTTGGTGAGCGGGGCGCCCTGGGCGTCGACCACCTGACCGACCAATAAGCCACCCTCTTGCAGGGCGATATCGAGGGCCGGATTGGCGACCTCGACCGGTGCTGCAAACGTGCCGGCCGGGAATAGCATCCCAACACAAGCGAGCGCGGCAGCCGCATGTTGCACGAAGCGAATGCGTTTCATGTCTTCCATTCCTTTTAGTTGAAAAGCGTTTCTTCCTTGATCGGCCTGCCCCCCAGCAAGGCGAACGCCGCCCATGGCCTCTCATCGAATCCGCCGCCCACGCGTGCTAGCACGCGTGCGCCGGTAAATAGCTTCAGACTATCGCTAGTCATCGTCGCCCGCCGCATCGTGCTTAAGGCAATCGACGCCGGAAATATAAAAAAACTCCGTCCGCTGCAAGCTCATCATCCGACTTGCCTCTAACTCGACCATCGCCAGCAGATTGAATCACCCAGAGACACCGTACTACGGTAACTCCGCACGGCCCATGAGTGAGTGGATCGCCCCGCTCACCCTAAGGGCCCTCGCTGCCGCTCGTTGTCACGGCCTAACCCTCAAACAACTCCCACTTAAATAAGCGCACTCAACCGGCCGAAGCCACCCTGGCGTTCCACCCCTTGAAGTGATCGATGAACTGACGCTCGACATCTGGCATGGCCTCGGCGAGCCGTTCGGAAATCTTGCCCGGGCTCGCCATCTTGCGCACCGCCGAGAGGTAGTCCCACAACACCCGAGAAGCCGGCTCGGGGCCGTGCAACATGAAATGCGTCCAGGCCCACGCGTAGCGGTAGTCGCTCGAGCTGAGCTCAGCGACGCTGTGCTTGCTCTCCAACTCCGAAACGGTCTTAAACCGACGCAGCCTCACCCCCCATCGCACCGGGACAAGGTGCGGGTGATGAAACGCCCGCTCCTCGGGAGGCGCCTCGAAGTACTCGGCGATGCCCTCGTCGAGCCACAGCGGCACCATCGGCAGGTCGGCGTGCAGCAAGGCGTGCGTGCACTCGTGACGCAAGTCGATCTCAAACTCGGGCTGCCGGTAGACGAACACCACCGACCGGCCGCCCTGGTTGACGTAGAGCCCACGCCGATAAGGCGCGGTCGGATAACGCCGCTCGAGGTAGCCGCGATGCTGAGCCGCGTTACGGAACAAGAGCACTTCGATGGGGCCCTTGCAGGGCCTCAAGGCAAAGACGCGTCGCAACTCTTTTTCGAGCCCCGCCAGATCGTCGAGCGCGGCTGCAACGCCCTGCAGCGGAAACTCAGAACGGCACAGGAACGGCCCCACGGCCCGCTGATCGACCCAAGCCGGCGGCTCGTAAGCCCCGGCCACGCCGCACAGCGAGCCCGCGGCGACCGCCGCACCGGCCGCTAGGAATCGCCTCCGCGATAGATGCTCCGTCAGCTCGCGTCTCAAGCCGATCGCCCCCAAGCCATCCAAGAGGAACGCTTGGGAGGCTGCACCTTGGTCGGCCCCGCCGGGACCGGGCGACCTTCGGCCACCGCCAGCGGGAACTCGCGGCACCAAAGCACGGCGGCGCCCTCACCGGCTAGTTCGGTCGCCCGGGCGAACGCGCCGCGCATCATCGGTCGGCGCGATTTGGGGCTGTGGGCGTCGGTCGCCAGGAAGTGGACCATACCTCGCTTGACCATCCGTTCGGCCATCGCCTGGCTCGCTTGGCCGAAGCCGCCAATCAGGCTCGCCGCTGTCACCTGCATCAGGCAGCCGCGCTCGACGAGTTCCTCGATGATCGCCGGTTGATGCAGCAAGCCGCGGTTGCGTTCGGGGTGCGACAGCACGCCGGTCATCCCCAGTCGCTCGAGCGAATCGAGCACCGGCTCGAGGGGGAAATAGAGTTCGTGGGGCAACTCGAGCAGCACGTGCTTGCGGTGGTCGCCGAGCGACACCACCTCGCCGCTGGCGAGCTTGTCGATCATGCCGTCTTCGATCCGCACATCGGCGCCCGGCAACACCTGCAGCGGGATGCGGTTCGTGTCGAGCGTTTCCTGCAACGCCGCGACGCGGCGGCGGATGTCGTCGCCCTTGTTCTCGGCGTACCCGCCGAGTTGGTGCGGCGTGCAGATAATGGTTTTGATCCCCTCGTCGACGGCGAGCTGGGCCATCGCCAGCGAGTCTTCGACGTCGGCGGCGCCGTCGTCGATGCCGGGGGTCAGGTGGCTGTGGATGTCGACAAAACCGGTAAGCTGGGTATCGGCGGACACTTCAGAGCACTCCGAGTCGCGGGCGGGAGACCGGTCCTGAGCGGACCGAATCGCGGCGGAGTTTAGAGGCAAGCCCGTGTGGGTCAAGACCGACACGCCGCTGCCACACAAGACAGCGGCAAAGGCGCCTGTGTTCGGCCTTTGCGGTCGGCGACCTCAGCGAGCCGACCGCGCAGCTTCCTCACAAGGACGCCAGAGACTCCCCAGCGGCCTTACTTCAGACCGAGCGGCCAGTCCGTGAGCAGCTCGACCCCGGTCTCGGTCACCACGTAGTTCTGCTCGAGCCGGATGCCGTGCTTCAGGTCCTCGTGGTACAGGCCGGGCTCGGCAGTGAAGTAGTCGCCTGGCTCGAAGGTGTCGTCCCAGTTGGGATTGAGGTGCGGCCCCTCGTGCGGCGCCAAACCCACGCCGTGCCCCAAATGATGATTGAACAACCAAGGCTCGGCGGGCGCCAGCATCTGCTTGGACTCGTCGAACACCTCGCGACAGCTCACCCCCGGCTTGACCCGCTGCTCGATCATCGGAAAAACCGCTGCGATTTCATCCCACGCCTGCTGCTGCTCGTCCGTGGGCTCGGAGACCGCGATCGTGCGGGCGTTGTCGGTATGGTAGCCACGAAGGCCGACCCCCAGATCGAGTATCCACAACTCGCCCGCCTGGGCCTTGCGATTGCGAGGGGCGCCCCCGCGGGCATTCGCCCGGAAGTCTTGGCCAAAGTAAGTGAGCGTCTCGCCCAGTTCGGCCACCGCCACGCGGTGCAGCTCGCTGTAGAGGTCGAGCTCGCTGAGACCCGGCTCGATGATCTCGCGGGCCCGCTCGTACATCGCCCGGTTCGCCTCGTTCGCCCGCGCCATCAGCGCCAGCTCGTAGGCGTCTTTCTTTCGCCGCAGGCGGAACATCAAGGCGTCGATATCGAGCCATTCGCCACTCCCCACCGAGGAGAGCTTCATCGGCGCCGAGGTGAATTCACAGCCGATCTTCTCTGGCGCGCCAACAAAATGGCTGAACAGCGCGTCGAGACTCGCCTGCACCTGCTCGTTAGCGTCGCACATGGTTGACAGACGCTTCTCCTCGTAGCCAACCACTTGGTCGGCGGCGGCGGGTGTGTCGACCTTGCGACCCGGCAGCACGAGCGTCACACGACCGTCGAGATCGATCGATGCGGTGGGACTGAAGAGCGGCCCGACCCTTGCGCCGGTGAGCCACTGAACCGACTCCATGCGGGTAAGCACGCACAGATCACAAGAGAGGCGTTGCATCTCGGCCACGAGTCGCTGCTGGCGATCGCGGCAAGCCTGGAGGTCGATTTCAATGTCAGCCATGACTTTATTCTTGCTTTCGTTAGGTGGATCCCATCAGGCCGCACCAGCTTTCCGCACCGCAGTGGCCGTCAGCTCGCACATGCCTCGGATCGTAGCGCACCGAGCAGCCGACCGGCAACCCGCGAGCCGGCGCCACAGTTCTAAAAGCTAAATTGCGGCGGACTTCGCCACAGGACGCCGCACGAGCTCTCCTCACGCTGTCAGCACACGATTCAGCCCAAGCGGCAAAGGGCAGGGGACGCCGGGTGTCCCAATCTCGGACTGGCGTCTCGCAATGAGACGCCAAATCCGAGCGTCAGGGAACGCCCCACAAACCAGACAAGAAAGAATGCTTTTCTTCGTTGTCTCAAACAACTACCAGCAAACAACTTGCGCGCAATCGATCGGCCGATCACATCCACTGGCACGCGGGATGCGTAAAGAGAATGCCGTCGCATCACGCGAAAGCAGCTCCCATCGCTGGAGCCACGCTGTCCGTAAGGAAATTGGAGGACCGAAACATGTTAGTGCTGAGCCGCAAAGCGGGTGAAAAAATCAATATTGGCGAAGACATCACCGTTGAGGTGCGTCGCGTCGCCGGCAATCGGGTCACGATCGCGCTGAGCGCGCCGCGTGACGTGCGGATCTTGAGAGGCGAACTCAGTGAGGCGGCGACCGAATTCGAGGTCGACTTGCCCGTCCAGGCCGCCCCCTCGACTGCCCCGCCGAACGAGGTCGGCGACGATCGCCCTAGCTCGCGCCCGCTGGCGGCATTCAGCGGGCCCCGCTTGAGCGTTCCCGTGGACATGGCGGGCTCGGTCGACCTGACCACCGGCGCCGGCATCTGACTCGCGTCCCACTGCGAGACGCCCAGCCTGGCCCCTCGAGGGGAGGGGGGAAGGCCGGTGGGGAAAGGCCCACCGGCCGCATGGCCGCAGAGCTATCAGCTTGCGGATCCGCGTTGACGAGAGTCCGCAGATTCGCCTAATCTGCCGGCCGTTGAACCTACAGATCGGCCTGCTGCGCGCGGGCCGAACGCCGTCGATGGACCGACCTGGCGAAACCCTTTGCATTCTACCCGGCACGGAAAGCCCGCCTCGACTCGCGTGCTGCTGGCGGCTTTGCTGCTCGCGGCGCCGCTGGTGGGCTGCGCGTCGCAAGAGCAGTGGATCCGCCCCCGCTCCAATTCTTCGCACTACGTCGCGATCGACCCAGGCCGTTTCTTTGGCCATCACGACACCCTTGCCCCGGCGACCCTCGCGCTGCTTGAACGCAAGGGCTTGGCCGGTGAGTTGAGTGGCGATCGGTTTACTCTCATTCACCGCCTCGAGGCCGCAGCGGCCGACGAGCCGCTCCAAGACCGTGAGCGAGCGCTGAGCGACCTGGCCTACGTGAGCGCCCGGAACGCGTCGCACCTCGAGAGCGGCCAGTCGCTCTACAGCGAGGCTTTGTTGCACGCCCACCGCTGCGTGAAAGACGCCTCGAAGTCGCTTAAGGGGGGGCAGACCACCCTTGAGTTCCGCGAGGCCACGGCGATCTACAACAGGGCGATGCGCGCCTGGCTAGCCGGCCTGAGCGGCGAGGATGGCCTGCCGGCCGGCGCTCGCGGACCGGTCCCTTTGCCGGGGCGCGACTGCCTCTACGAGACCGTCCTGATGGCCCAAGGCTGGGGCCCTAGCGATCTCGACCGCTACGAGTTCGCCGGCGACTACGAGATCGACGGCCTCAAGAACCATTACAGCTCCGAGGGTCTCGGGGCGCCGTTGATCGCGATCCGCGCCCCGCAGGACGAGAGCCTGCCGAGCGAACGCTTCTATCCCAAGAAGCTTTGCTTCCCACTCACCGCCTACGTGCGGGTCGTCGAGCCCGGCGACACCACGACCCTGACGCAGGTCGCCCACCAGGAGCCGCAGGGCGACCTGGCCTATCCCGATCCACTCACCACGCAGCATGGGCAGGTTCGGTATGTCGTCGAGCTACGCGATCCGACCGAGGCGGCCCTGGCGCCGATCGGCGGCAAGGTGGCGCCGCTGGCGACCGACCTGAGCACGCCGCTCGCTTACTTCCTCTCGCAACCCGAGTTCCGCGAGCGTGAGATCTCGACCATCGGGCTGCTGAACCCCGGCAGCGTGGAGAAGCTGCAGGGGGTGTACCTGCTCGAACGTTTTGACCCCGATAAAATCCCCGTCGTGCTCGTCCATGGCTTGTGGTCGAGCCCGGTGACGTGGATGGAGATGTACAACGACCTGCGGAGCGACCCACGGATCCGCGACCGGTTCCAGTTCTGGTTCTACCTCTACCCGACTGGCAAGCCGTTCTGGATCACGGCCCAGCAGATGCGCGAGGACCTTACCGGCCTGCGGCGGTCGTTCGACCCGAGCCACGCGGCCCCGGCGCTCGACCAGATGGTGCTAGTAGGCCACAGCATGGGGGGCCTCGTCTCGCGGCTGCAAACGGTCGACAGCGGCGACAGATTCTGGCGGCTCATCAGCGACCGCAACTTTGAGGAGCTCGTCGCCGACGAGCCAACGAAGTCGCAGTTGAACGATCAATATTTCTTCCGCCCCAACCCCTCGGTGCGGCGGGTGGTGACGATCGGCACCCCGCATCGCGGCAGCGAGTACTCGAACGGCTTCACCCGCTGGCTAGGCAACAAGCTGATCGCGGCGCCGATGAACCTCATGGCGCGGCGGCGCGAGTTGTTCCGCGACAACCCGGGCTTCTTCAACACAAAGATGGCGGCGCGGCACATGACGAGCATTGACTCGCTCTCGCCCAACTCGCCGGTGCTCCCCGCCTTGCTAGACGCCACCCCAGCGCCGTGGGTCAGCTACCACAACATCATCGGACGCCTGGAGCACGAGGGCGTTAGCAAGCTCTACAGCGAGCCGGGCGACGGCGTGGTTTCGCTCGACAGCGCGCGGCTCGATGGCCTGCCGCACCTCGAATCGCAAATCTACGTGCCGGCCGAGCACGTGGCGATCCACCGTCACGACAACAGCATCGCCGAGGTCCGCCGGATCTTGCTGGCCCACTCCCACGCGCTGCAAACGCTTCCTTATGGAGCAACGTCCGCGGCCGCCAAGTTGGACCAGCCGCACCCGATGGCGCCACCAACCCCGGGGCAGGGGGTGCGGCTCACCTCGGTCGCCGTGCCTGAGAGCGTTGCGTATGAAACCGCCGGGCCCCAAACCAACACGCCTAAGACCATCACGGGTGGCGTCAAGCAAGCCGGCGCTGCGGCCTACAGCAGCAGCGCCTCCGCAGGCGTTCCGTCGCCGGGCGGGGCAGGGCAGGCGTTGTTCGGGGCGCCGCCGTCGGTCCGCTGACCGCTGGCGTGAGGGCTTCGCCTCAATGGCCAAGAGCAACGTGTTTGAAAAGCGTTCTTGGAGTCCGCCGCCTCTTAAGGTTGCGTGACTCGATAGCCGTGCGTCTCAGGACGCCATCGCGCTGCGGCGGTCGAGCATCGATCGCAGCGGTCCCGATTCGCCGAGCACCTCGGGGAGTATCGTCGCGACGCGCGACCTCGAAACGCGGCTGAACTGCACCTCGGACTCGGCGGTCTCGGCCGCGTCGTGGTCGCCCTCGGTCTCCTCGAGCTCGATCGACAAGGCCTGCGGCTCTTTGCCCGCGCCGGCTTGCGTGTCGTCGTTGTCTCGACCCGCTACTAACTCGCCTCGCAAGACCGAAACGCCTCGCGGCGCCTCGATACCCAGCCGCACGGTCTTGCCCTTGGTCCGGAGGATCGTGATGGTCACGTCCTCGCCAATTTGAATCGATTCCTGCTGCTTCCGTGTGAGCACCAACATTTTATCACTCCATTGGTTGGCGGTTTTGGCGCCGGCGGGGGGAGACGCCTCTCCCTTCAAGCCGCCGGCATGCCGTGGAACCCTTCCGCGGCGTGTCTGTTGTCGACGGCCACTTTGCCGTGCTCGGCCTGCTGTCTCCTGACAGCCCGACCGGCGTGGCCTTGTCGACGCTTATGCATTACGCACGACGCGCGCCAAAGTTTGTGCCGAGAGCCAGAAATCACCCAACACGCATGAAAGAAAGGGGCGCCAATCGGGATTGACGCGAAACAGCAGGTTCGCTCCGTGCACGTTTTGCAAGGTCTTGAAGTGTTGGGGAGTCGAGCCGGGCGAAGAAAATATCTCGGGCCAGCTGCGACAGCAGACGCCGCGACTGCAAGGCAGCGATCCAACTAGGAACTTAAGAAGACAACGCCGAAGAGAATGCGTTGCTAGCTCAGCCGATCGTACGCTGGCCGTCGGCGATACGGTCACGCAGCTCGGCGGCCAGTTCGTACTGTTCGCTCGCAACCGCCTCGGCGAGTTGCTCATCGAGCGAAGGCTGGGAGTCGAACTGCGTGGCTAGGGCGCTCTTCATGTCCTTGAGCTTGACGATCAGTTCGTCCTGGTCGAACTCATCGGCGAGACCTTGGTGGCGGAACACCTCGCGCAGGTCGTGGAGCCCCCGGTCGATCGACACGACCGCGGCGCGGGGGTTGCGCTCGCTCACCCCCGCCAAGGCGCCTGCCTGAGTGCGGTGGAACAGCACCAGCGGACGGTACTGTTCGTGCAACTCGGCCCAGTGCTCGTCGGGGGCGTGGGCTGTGCTGAAGCTCATCAGCGCCAGCGTGTGATCGGCGTCGAGGATCGCTTGCCGGTACTCACGCAACGACAACCAAGCCACACGGCGGTGGTAGAACTGAACGAACTCGCGATCGATCTCGACGCAGCGTTCGGCGGTGAGCAAGAAGTCCTCGCCCTCCTCAAAGGCCGAGGCGATGAGGTAGTCGTAGTAGGTGTCGAATCCCTCGGGACGGACGCCATCGGGCCGGCCCACGAGCTCCATCTGCAGAAGGCCCATGTCGACACGCAACTGGAGCACGTCGCGACCCGTCTCTCGAGCGGTGGTTGCGATGCTGACTTTCCGCGCCGATACCTCACCAAACTCGAAGGGCCACTCCTTCAAATGGCGATCGATGTCTAGTCGCCGCTTCCCCATGAGTGCTTTGGCCTTTCTGCGAAACGCATGACGGGCGGCTCGGTCGCCGCGCCATTTCTCCGCAGGCATTCTACTCAGAGGCGAAACCGAGGGGAGCCTTTTTCGACGACGAGAGGCCGCAAAATTCGCAGAAAGCCGCCGCCCACACGCTCGGCGTCAAAAGCGCCCCCAACCAGGGGACGCCGCAACGAGCCAAGCGACTGCACCCTACACGCCGCGGCTGCCCTCCACGCCAGCCGCCCCTATGCTGCCGCCCTAGATACTGCACCGGAATGCCCGCCCCGCGAAGCGGTACAAGATTTGCGCAAATCGCGCAGGCCGGCGGCGCAGCGGCGACGGCGCGATCCAGCAAGGCAGGTGGGTACGGGGGGCCACGGCCGCTCGACCCTAACCTTCCCCCCCCACGTCGGTGAGCATCATCTCTTGCAAGAGTTCGATCTCGGCCCGGTCGTGGCGGTCGACTTCGTCAAGCAGCTCGCGGATCTCCTCGCAGGCAGCCTCGAATTGGACCGGATCGGCATGGGCCATCGCCTCGAGACGAGGCTTGAGCAGCAAGATCCTTTCGCGGAAACGCCGGTGGTCGGTCGCCAGCGTCACGACCCGGTTCTCGCAGCGGGGCCGTTGCTCGACGATGTCCGACAGGTAGCCGCCTTCTTCCTCGATCGCCATGAGCCGCTCCATGTGGCGGCAAAAAGACTGCAAGGTGAAGCTGACGCTCGTTTTCTTGCGATCGGCGCTCACGGCAGGCGCCCTCCATTCGACGGTGACCCGTAACGCGTCCTTGATGTGCTCTAGGATGCGATGCTCCGAAAGAGTGGCGCCAAAATCGGCCGCTCCGGTCGGTGTCGCGGTACGAGAAAAATCCATGGGAATCCCTCCGTCTTACAAGGTCGGACACCCGCCGTTGGGGGGAAATACCCCCAGGACATGGCGTCCCTGCGCCTGAGATATCATCCTCAGTGAAATCCTCCCCACGATCCCCACACGGCTAGCTGAGCTCTTGAAAAGCAACTTGCCCTGCAGGGAAACGTGGCGGCATGCCCCTCGTTTCCAAACCTCGATCAAACGGCCGCTCCGACCACGATCAAGGACAAACCAACCGCCGTGAGCGAAACAACGCCCGACTGGCGGAATGCGAATCCTGGTTTACGAGAGTGGTCCGGCCTCGGAGTGCTGCTGGCCGCTGACAACGAAAGCCCGTCAGCACAACGCTAGAAGCCCGGCCTCCCAAAATCGCTTCGCTCGTTGCCGCCGGCTAAAACACAAGATGAGAAAAAAGAATGCGGCAACGCAGTAGCAGTAGATTAGCTGTTCTAAGAAGCAGTTTCCACTTTTGCTTGCATGAAAAGGCGAAATTGGCCACTCCGAAAGCGGCCTTAAACGTCGTAACTTCTTGAGCGATGAGAGATTAGGGATTCGTTGATCTCGCAACCCCCACCCAGTGCGACAGCAACCCATTCTGCGCGTTCACCCCAAACTCCGGGCGCATTCCAGGGCGACGATCCTTAAGCAGCGTCAGTCGCGCTCAGTCGCTCTCAGGGCGACGACGCCGCTCTTTCTTTTTGGCGTGAGCCCGCTTGCTGCTGAGCCGCGACTCGTTCGACGAACGGGTTGGCCGCGTCGGCCGGCGCTTCCGAGGGGGCGAAGCCGCTGAGAGGACCATCGCACGCAGGCGCTCGACGCAATCCGCCACGTTGCGACCCTGCTCACGGTTGCGATCAGACGCAATGACCAGTTCGCCATCGTTCGTCAAGCGACTGGCGAAGCTCTGCTGCAAGCGGCGGCGGACGTCGTTGGGCAGCACCGCGCTGGTGGCTACCGACCAACGCAACACGGCTTTCGTGTTGAGCTTGTTGACGTTCTGCCCTCCAGGCCCCGCGCTGCGCGCGAAACTGAACCGCAACTCGCCGCGGGGGATCGTGATCCGCTCGTTGATGTACAAGTCACGCTGCATGAGGGAAAATCGGCAAGGCTCCAGAAAAGAATTCTTGGGGGGACAACACAGCGTGGGAGACAAAACCGAGGGCTGGGGGTTCACTGGCGCCGGCGAGCCCAACCTCCGCACCCTCGGGGGCAAGGGACACACACGATCGCGAAGCCCTCGCCGCTGACAGGCACTTTATCGCCCCTCGTCCGCGGTGGCGACCTGCAACCTTGGCCCGCCCGCTACGAGACGCCGCATTGCCAAGCCGCGTGGCGTCGATACCATGGATCTAGTCCTCCCCAGACTCACTCCAGCAATCAAGAAAGAGTCGGCCATGGCCGCTTCACGCGAAGAGATCATCCAACTGCTCACCACCGCCTACCGCATGGAGCTGGAGACGGTGATGAACTACATCTCGCAGAGCATCAATCTCGACGGCGTTCGCGCCGAGGAGATCAAGAAATCGCTCGCCGGCGACGTGGCCGAGGAGACGATGCACGCCACGCTCCTGGGCAAGCGGATCAAGCAGCTGGGGGGCTTCATCCCGGGCTCGGCCGACCTGGAGTTCGGCAGCCAGATCCAGCCGTCGAAGAAGACGACCGACGTGGTGGCCGCGATCAAAGCGGTGATCGACGCCGAGCAAAAGGCATGCGATCACTACAAGGCGGTGATCCGCGCGACCGACGGCGAGGACTACGTGACACAGGATCTCTGCATCCGGCTGCTCTCCGACGAAGAGGAGCACCTGATCCTATTCCAAGGCTTCCTCAAAGAGTACGAGGGTTGACGCCCCGCAGCGCTAAGGCCGTCCGGCGCCACTGTCTCAGACCAAGTCGCGGCGCACCGCCCATACGGCCGCCTGCGTGCGATCGGAAACGCCGATCTTGCGCAAGATGTGCTGCACGTGCTCTTTGACCGTCTCGTAGCTGATGCCGAGGGCCAGGGCGATTTCCTTGTTGCTCAGGCCGTGGGCCAATTGCTTGAGCACCTCGCTCTCGCGACGTGTGAGCGGCGCGCCGTCGCTCCCCTCGAGCCGCTCGGCCGCCAACGCGCCGGTGAGACGGCGCATTTCCCCTTTGGTCCAGCAGGCGCCGCCGCTCGCCACGGTGAGCATCGCCGATCGCAACTCGTCGAGCGAGACGGTCTTGAGCAAGAAGCCGGCCGCGCCGAGGGCATGGGCCCTCGCGACATAGGTCGGGTTGTCGTAGCCGGTGTAGACCAACACCGGCGTCCGCAGGCCGCTGGCTCGCATCCGCGCCAGGCAATCGAGCCCGTCGACCGGCGCCATGCGTACGTCGGTAAGCAATATGTCGGGCTGCAACTGCGAGACCAGCCCGTAGGCCTCCTCACCGTCGCACGCCTCGCCAACGATCTCCCAAGCCTCGTTCGCCAGAGCGCTTCGGACACCGACTCGTATCGCCGGATGGTCGTCGGCGATCACTACGCGGTGTGACATGTGAGTTCGCCTACAAGATGAAAAAAGGGGGGGGGGTAGTTTATTAGGAGCGAGCGGCGACTTACTAAATCGAATGCTACTGACGCCTAGAGCGGTTTGCTCATTGGTGTAGACGCTCGGCTCGCGATCGGCGTCATGGCTTCGTCAGCCTGCATCGACAATGCATCGCATTGCCTGCTTCGGCTTCCTCGCCACGACCCCAATCGCTTCCCCGCTCGTCCACACCAATTCGAAAACCGCTCTAGTACGCGGTCGTGCCCACCCAAGGTGCTTGTCAGCCGGCACGGTTATCGCGGCTCTCGCACAATGAGAACCGAAGCGTTCTTTGCGTCTGGTCTCTTTCAGCAGCCGGGGCGTCGCTCGCCCCGGGTCGTCTGAAGCAAAATCGAACCGCTCCGTCGGCAGAGATTGAAGCAAAGCGAGCCTTGATTCAGCGGGTTGCGTAACCCGCTAACTCTCGTACAGCTCGCCATACCTCTCCAGAGGTATAAATGGGCGCTAGGTGCGCAATGGCAAGGTCATCGCAATGCATATTGCGGCCACCCGAAATCTAGTCGTCGCGTTCTTCGCTATCAAGCAGACCTAGCGTGCCTGACTGCAGACTGCGTATATTTCCTCGCATTCAGGGCCGGATTGAAGCGAGGGCGCCACTCCTTTGAGTGACCTAAATCCTTGATTTCCATAGCTTTACACCCGTTCAGGGGCGCAAGCACCTGGCCTTTTCAATCGTTTGCTAGCGAGCTTTACGGGGCGTCGGGCATGTCGCATACTCGCGACGCCCCTTTGAAAATGAAACCCTGCTGAGACGGCTCAAGGACTGTTTGCCCTTAGCCACCCCCCGGCAGGAACCGAACGGCCCCGCCCCCAACCAGTCGACACCAAGATGCCACGATTGTCGATGAATCAGACAACGACCTTCCGATGGTCGTTTGACGAGGACTTGCACTACTACCGCCTTCACGGGTTCAAAGGGATCGGCGTTTGGCGTCGGAAGTTGCTTGACTTCGGTGTGGAACGGGGCGTTGAATTGCTCGGCGAGAGCGGTCTGAGCGTCTCGAATCTGACCTGGGCGGGTGGGTTCACGGGCATCGATGGGTTGTCGCTCGCTGAGAGCATCGCCGACGCACACGAGGCGATCCGTCTCGCCAAGCGGATCCACGCCGGCCGGCTCGTCGTTTATCCCGGTGGCCGGAACGGACACACATTGCGCCACGCCCGTCGCCTGCTTATCGAGGCGCTCGGCGAGCTCACCCCCCTGGCGGAAACGCTCGGCGTCACGCTCGCGATCGAACCGATGAACCCGTGCTGCGCCCAAGAGTGGAGTTTCCTCACTTGTCTGGATGAAACACTCGATTTGATCGCCGAGATTGGCAGCGACCAGTTGCGGGTGGTTTACGACACTTACCACTTTCCTATCGATGCTTGTCCGATCGCCCGCTTGGCGGACTTGGCTCCCAAGATCGCCATCGTTCGTTTGAGCGACACCGCGTCGCCCCACACGATCGACCAAGAGCGTTGCCCGCTGGGCGAGGGCCACACGCCGCTTGGCGAGATCGTAGTTGCGCTTCGCGAGGCGGGATACGACGGCTGGTACGACGTGCAGTTGAGCGGGCCGGTCATCGAATCGGCCCCCTACGAAGAGCTGCTCGCCGGCAGTCGACGGGCGTTCGATGCGCTCGCAATTCCAACGGCCAGCGCTTCCTGATTTTCTAGTTGGCGGTTGCCCCCGCCAAAAGCATCATTGAACCGATTTCAGTTCAGCGCTAAGTCGCTGAACGTTTCGGCTTGGACGGGGAGGCACGACACGGGCTGGAGGCAGGTCCCGGACGAGCAACAGCGTTCGTTCGCCCCGCCCGTCCTAGCTCGCCTCACCGTGGGATGGTCCTGCTCTGACTCGGTCTGCCCCAGTGGTTGGGCCCGCTCCCGAGCGTTTTCGATCATCGTGAGCGTCGTCAAAACGTTGCTGCACATCGCCAGAATGCTCCCTTCGGGTTGAGCGGCAGCCTCGACCGAACGCGCGGAGACGGGACCGCAGTTTGGCTGGAAAAGCCGTTTTAAAGAGCAACTCCCTATCGTATTTATACGTCATCACGGGGAGCCGCAGCGTGAGAATCGCCTCGCTCGCCCCCCGATCACCCGAGTCGAACCCTCCTAGTTGTCAGAGGCCGTATCGCCGGGCAGTGCGTGCCCCTGTTGAGGGCTGATATGGCAATGCGTCGGGAGTTGAGCGGCTGGCTGAAAACGGCGTTCAACCCCGGCGAAAGAGCGGATTTCGCTCGGGGGAAGGCCTTGAAGGGCGCGGTCAGGCGCCTATAACAGATTTAGCCTGTCGGCTTTTCAAGCTCGCCAGCCCCGCCCACCTAGTCTCCCCCCCGCCCACGACCCCCGCCCGACGAGAATCCCATGAGCGTATTGGTTCAAAAAGAGGCCCCCGATTTCACCGCCCAGGCCGTCATGCCGGACGGCACGTTCAAAGAGCTCAAGCTCTCGGACTACCGTGGGCAGTACACGCTGTTGTTCTTCTACCCGCTCGACTTCACGTTCGTTTGCCCGACCGAGATCATCGCGTTCTCCGACCGCAACGCGGAGTTCGCCCGTCTCGGAGTGCAGTTGCTCGGCGTGTCGGTCGACAGCCACTACTCGCACTTCGCCTGGCGTGAGCAGCCGCGCAGCCAAGGGGGCATCGGTCCGATCGAGTACCCGCTCGTGGCCGACCTGAACAAGAAGATCGCCGCCGATTACGACGTGCTGATCGACGGCGGCGTGGCGCTCCGGGGCCTGTTCTTGGTCGACAAGGAAGGCGTCGTGCGGCACCAGGTCGTCAACGACCTGCCGCTCGGCCGCAGCGTCGACGAGGCCCTGCGCATGGTCCAGGCCCTGCAGTACTTCGAGCAAAATGGCGAGGTCTGCCCCGCCAACTGGAAAGAAGGCTCGAACACGATCAAGCCGACCATCGGCGAGAGCAAGACCTTCTTCGAAGCCGAATACGCCGAAGGAGCCTGAGTCCGTCTCGGACGAAACCGCTCAGGACGATTCGATCGACCCAGCCGAGGGCCCACTAACGGCGCCAGCCGTTAGTGGGCCCTCGTTGCTTTTCCGCCCAGCCTGCCTAAAGTTACCTGCTGGGCTTGCGTTCTCACGGAACGCCGACGCCCGGCTTTTCTCTGGGCGCCGAGGCTTTCGCCGGACTAGTCCCCCCGGAAGCCGAGCGTGCGTCTCTGCCCGGAAAGACACTGACATGGCTACAACACTCTCCAATCAATCCAGCGACAGCCTCAACGGCGACGAGAACGCTTGCGCCAGCGAGGGCCCCGCCCAACCGAGCCAGCCGGCCGCTGAAGTCGACCGCGAGGCGATCAAGGACGCGGTTCGCACGATCCTCAAGGCGGTGGGCGAAGACCCCGACCGTGCGGGGCTCGTCGAAACGCCGCGCCGCGTGGCGGACATGTACGCCGAAATGTTCTCGGGGCTCCACAAGCAGCCCTCCCGGCACCTGCAAGTCGTCTTTCCCGAGACGTACGACGAGCTCGTGCTGGTAAGCGACATCCGCTTCACGAGCATGTGCGAACACCACCTGCTGCCCTTCAGTGGCGTGGCCCACGTGGGCTACATGCCCAACGGCAAGGTCACGGGCCTCAGCAAGCTGGCTCGGGTGGTCGAGGAAGTGGCCCGCCGCCCTCAGGTGCAAGAGCGGATGACCCAGCAGATTGCCGACCTGATCGAGAAAGAACTCAACACCAACGGCGTGGTCGTGGTGGTCGAGGCCGAGCACTCCTGCATGTCGATCCGCGGGGTCAAGAAGCCCGGCAGCATGACGCTGACCAGCGCGTTGCGGGGCGTGTTCAAGACGTGCCAAGCGACACGCGCCGAGGTGATGTCGCTCATCAACCGGCCGAGCCGCTGATCCGGCGAATCATTCCGCTCTCCGAACTCACCCGTTCGAAATGCTGATCCAAAAAGACTACAAGTTCTACGCCGCGCACCGCAACGAAGAGTTGTGCGACAAGTGCCGCAACCTGCACGGGCATCGCTACGGGGTGAGCTGCTTCTTCGAGGTCGAACGCCAAGGCGCTCTGACGACCCTGTTCGGCGATTTCGACGACAAGATCGAGCCGCACCTCAAGCAGAACTACGACCACGGGATGCTGATCAACGGCAGCGACCCGCTCTACGCCACGCTACGCGATCACGAGCAACGCACCGGCGAGAAGTTCCGGTTGAACGTCTTCTCGGCGCCGACCACAGTCGAAAACCTGGCTCACAAGCTGTTCGGCGAGATCACGGAGATGGGTTTCCGAATGCAGCGGATCGAGGTGCGTGAGACCGACACCTCGGTCGTCACCTACACGCACAAGGACTGGCTGGCCGACAACCGCGACCCCGGCCGCCTCGGCGGAGAGCCTGCCCCGCAAGAAGCCTGAAGCGAGCTTAGAACGGTTTGCTCATTGGTGTAGACGCTCGGCTCGCGATCGGCGTCATGGCTTCGTCAGCCTGCATCGACAATGCACCGCATTGCCTGCTTCGGCTTCCTCGCCACGCCGACAATCGCTTCCCCGCTCGTCCACACCAATTCGAAAACCGCTCTAGCAGCGGTCTTGTTGTTGCAGCGATCAAGCGAGCAAGGCTTCGAGCCGCCGGTCTTGGGCCGAATCACGCAGCTTCTCGAGCGCGCGGTTCGCCAGCTGCCGCACCCGCTCTTTCGAGATCCCCAGTCGCTTGCCGAGCGTGCTGTAAGAGACCTTCGACCCGCCCCGGGGGTTGTCGCTCGGCTCGCGATCGAGGCCGAACCTCGCCACGAGGATCGAGCGTTCCCGCTCGTCGAGAGCCGACATCATCTCGGCCAACGTCCGGCTGACTCGTTTCCAATGCGTTTCGCTGACCAGCGGCTCGGGCTGGGGCTCCTCGGCGCAGTTGTCGAGCACGTCAGAAGCGGCCACGCCGTGGCGCTTGGCCAACCGTGTGTGGTCCGTGACCATGCGATACAAGTCGCGTCGCACTGCGCAGGTGGCGTAGGTGCTGAACCGGTAGCCGCGCTCCAGGTCGAATTTCTCGATCGCACGCAGCAGCGATGTGATCCCTTGGCTGAGCAGTTCGTCAAAGTCGTTCGCGGCGTTGGCGTACTTCTTCGTGATCGAGACAACCAGCCGCGTGTTGGCCTGGATCAGATGATTGCGGATCAGGTCCGCCCGCTCCGCGTGGCTCTCGATTCGCGCAACGGTACGCTTGCTAGGCCGCTTTGGGTTGAGCTTCGCCCGCAAGCGATTCGCAAAGTGCTTGTGGAGATTCATCCGCCGGAAGAGTTCGTGCTCTTCCTCTTGGCTCAGCAAAGGTGTGGCGCACATCCGGGCCAGATGAGAGGGGAGCCCCGCCGGACGGATCGGTTCGAGAACCGACTCTCCTCGCTCGATTCGTTGGGCGAGCTCGCCAAGCTCTTCCGAATCAGGATTATCCACCGCTTTGAAATTCGGGTGCGATATCAGCGACCACTCCGTTTTAGCGAGCTCCTCGGCCCTAGCCTTGAGCCGTTTGGCAGCAAAATCATCCGCCGGGATCGGAGTGGGAGACGCGTCGCGGTAACCCGCAGCAAGGCAGTCGTACTTATCCGCTGTCGATACGTTCATCGCTCATGACCTTCCGGTAAGTGTGGCTCTAGCAATCTGAAGAACTACCTAGCCGTCCAAACGACCAAAACGTTCAATTCGTTCACCCATCCTATTGCGGCCGAAATCCCAAGGCAATAACAAAAACGTTCAAATCGTTCATTGGGACGATTTGGGGCTACAATTGCCGAGTGAGGTCGTGTGAACTCGAATCGGGCAGCGAGTCGGTTTCCGATTTGACGTTCCGCCCTATAGTCACGCGTAACCTCCTAGAGGCTCCACGTTTAGGCGCCGCGTAATCGCAATACGAATCGCTATGAAACAGCTCTTGAGCCCCAAGCAGGTAGCCGCATCGATTGGGGTCAGCGAGTCTTCGCTCAAGCGTTGGTGCGACCAGGGTGTCATCCGTAGCGAGCGGACACCTGGTGGGCATCGCCGAATCGCCATGGACGAGGTTGTGCGGTTTGTACGCTTAGGCGATCACGCCTTCGTGCGGCCCGATCTGCTGGGTCTGCCGGCTCGCAGAGGCCCCGAGGCGCGGGGCGGTGACCAAGCGGTCGCCCAGTTGCAGGCGGCCGTACGCGATGGCGACGCCGCACTGAGCAACCGGCTGATCCTTGATCACTACCTGGGCGGCGCCGACCTAGCGACCGTTTTCGACGAGGTGTTGGCGCCGGCGATGCACGCCATCGGAGAGGAGTGGGAGTGCGGCGAGACCGAAGTCTTCCAGGAACGCCGGGCGTGTGAGATCTTTGGCTCGGCGATCCACGACTTGAAGCGGCTCCTGCCGCCGCCGGCGCTCGATGCGCCCATCGCACTGGGCGGCGCCCCCGAGGGGGACCACTATCACTTGGCTTCGCAGATGGTCGATCTGGTGCTCACCGAGGCGGGCTGGCGTTCCCAGTTGCTCGGCGGGGCGTTGCCCTTCGCTACGCTGTCCGTCGCCGCGCAGCGGCACCAGCCGCCGCTCTTTTGGCTGAGCATGAGCCACGTCGGTGATCCCGAAACGTTCTGGAGCAGGTACCGGGGCTTCGTCGAGGGACTGCCCGACTCGACCCGCCTGTTGGTGGGCGGCCGGGCGTTTGACGCCGAGAGCGGGGCGTTCAGCGAGCGTGTGACCTACTGCGAGGATCTTCGCACCTTGGCGCGCAAAGCCGCCCTCCCGGCGAGCAACGCCGCCGAGTCCGGGGCCAAGGCCGGTTGATCCCGCCCGCCTTGCGAACGATAATCCCGCCTTCTCGGCTCCCGGGACGCGCGTTCGGTTCTGCGTGCTTCCTCCCCACCCGCTTTCCTGCTCCCAAGAAGTACTGAATCTATGAGTCTGCTAGTCGTTGGATCGGTCGCGATCGACAGCGTTGAAACCCCCACCGATCGTCGCGACGACTTTCTCGGTGGTTCGGCGACGCACTTCTCCTACGCCGCCAGTTTCTTCACCCAGGTGAATCTCGTCGGCGTGGTGGGCGACGACTGGCCCGAGGAGCACACCGAGCTCTTCCGCAGCCGCAATATCGATGTGAGCGGGCTGCAGAAAGTGGATGGCGGCAAAACGTTCCGCTGGACCGGCCGCTACGAGCCGAACATGAACGACCGCGAGACGCTCGAAGTGCAGCTGAACGTGTTCGGCGAGTTCGACCCGAAGGTGCCCGAGAAATTCCAAGACGCCCGTTTCGTATTCTTGGCGAACGGCGTGCCGGCGGTGCAGCAGAAGGTTCTCTCGCAGGCGCCCGCTTGCCAGTTGGCCGTGGCCGACACGATGGACCTGTGGATCGTCGAGCACCGCGAGACGCTCGACGCGTTGCTGAAAAACATCCACGGGCTGGTGCTCAACGACAGCGAAGCGAAGCTGCTCACCGGCGAGGAGAACCTCGTTACCGCCGGTCTCAAGGTGCGTGAGATGGGCCCCGAGTTCGTTATCATCAAGAAGGGCGAGCACGGCGCCATGTTCTTCGGCCACAACGCCGCCGGGCAGGTCGAGGTGCTGGTCTTGCCCGCCTACCCCACGCAAGCGGTCATCGATCCGACCGGCGCCGGCGACAGCTTCGCGGGCGGCCTGATGGGCTACCTCGCCGAGCAGGACAAGCACGACGCCGAGACCTTCAAGACCGCCATGGCTTACGGCACGGTGGTCGCCAGCTTCAACGTCGAGGGCTTCGGGCTCGACCGCATGGAGCAGATCTCGCGTGAGGACATCGACGAGCGACTCGCCGCCTACCGCAAGATGCTTAATTTCTAGCTTCTCACGCCGTGGGGCCGATGGCGCGTCAACACCACCGCTGCGCGTACTGCGGGATGGGCTTCCGTGAGTCGCCCATCATCGCGGACGGTCTCGATTTTTGTAGCGAGGCTTGCATCCAACGTTACGACGACCACCCGTGCTTGAGAGAGCTGCCCTCTGAGTTCCTCGAGCACAAGGTGGCCGAGGCCAGTCAGGTACCCTGTCCCAAGTGTGGCGGTCCTGGCCCCATCAACGCGGTCAGTTCCCACCGAGTGTTTTCGTTCTTCTTTATCACCTACTTCGCCACTAACACCGAAATCGGCTGCGTCCGCTGCGGCAGACGTCAGTGCGCCGTCGACGCAGCGCTTTGCCTTTTGTTAGGAGCCTGGGGGTTCCCCATCGGCGTTATCGGAGCCCCCATCCAATGCGTGCGCAATATACGGATGATCCGGAGCCTGTCGGCGGGCGACCCTTTCAAGGGCGAGTTCCGCCGCACGGTTCTGGATGATCTAGCTCACCGACTCGAGGAAGAAGATTCGAAGGCGTCCGCCGCTACGCCTTGATCGCGAACCCGAAATCGAAGTAAAGAACTCCGATGTCCGAGTCGAAGATCAGCCTGATCGGGTCCGCGTCGCGAGGGGAAGCAGAGCTCGATCGGCTCGCTGCGCTTTACGGTGGACAGGCCGATGTCGAGACTCATCTCGGGCTTAATCTTGGTCACCCCGAGCACCATGTTGGCGATCTTGCCCACCGCCTAGAGCACATTGTTGTCGATGCTGCGGGCCGGTCGCCGAGCATCTGTCCGACGATGCATAGCGACGTATCCCGGTTGAATCCTAGGCAAACAAAACCCTTCGCGTTGCCTGTCATCGCATTGCCGAGTTGGCCTCGCACGTGGCGGCGTCCTCGGACCGCAGCTCCAGACCGCCGCATTCGGCCTCGCTGCCCAGCATCGAGTCGAAGAAGGTCTCAATCGCCGAACTCAGCAGCGGGTTGATGATTGACACCGTCACTCTGGCACTGATAGCCGTTGGCATGCGATGCTTCCAAGACTCGACAGAAATAGTATGGCCGGCTTGCGTGGCTCGACAGCCAAGACCACACCGGCTCCCCTGTGGTTGCCTGCGAATTAATCCCCTCACGCCTTTAGATCCACCGCCATGGGAAAAACCCGTACCTTTGTCGCCGTTGAGATCGCTGAAGAGGTGCAGCGGCGCGCCTCTCAGCTGATCCAGCGGCTCACGCCGCACGCCCCGCGCGCCCGCTGGGTCGAAGAGGAGAACCTGCACGTCACGCTGCTGTTTCTCGGCGACCTAACCGACCACGAGGTGGCCGACGCTTGCTCTCGGGTCGAGTGGGTCGCGCGAGCGAACGAGCCATTCGGCCTCACGATCGAGGGGGCCGGCGCGTTCCCCGCGCCCGATCGGCCGCAGACGCTGTGGCTCGGCGTGGGCGAGGGCCGCGCTGAGCTTGAGAGGCTGCACGACGACCTCGACGCCGATCTGGGCGATTTGGTCGTAAAACCCGAGCGGCGTGGTTACGTGCCCCACCTGACGCTCGCCCGTCTCAACAAGGCGGCCAACGTTTCCGGGCATCTCGGCGCTGCCCTCACAGGTTTGGCCGACTACAACGCCGGCGACTCGATGATCGACGGGCTGACGGTCTTCGCCAGCGAGCTCGACCGCAGCGGGCCGACCTATCACGCGTTGGCGCATTGCCCGCTGGGAACTCCGGGCTGAGGCTGCTCCCATAGCAGCTGCTCTGCAGCTGCCCCTTCTGACTGCTCACGAACGGGCGGTATTGCTAGCACTTGGCGGCCACGCTGGTGGTTTACGCCGTCTGCAAGGCCTGCGCACGTCGGCAAAGTTTCTGGCCAGAAAAAAGAGAGACTGTGTTGCACCCGAGAGTGAACACCGATACAGTATCCGTGCGTACAGTACTCAAGCCCATCGGGGGCCCACCCAAAACCCTTCCGCCTGTACGCCGCTTGAAAAAGCGTTACCCCTTGCAGATAAAGGACTTGTTACATGGTCACTACCGCCGCCTCGCCCAATAATCGCATGGCTAAAAAGAGCAACAAGTCCGACACCAAGAAGGCCGCCGCTGCCAAAAAGGGAGCCGCCAAGTCGGCCGCCCCGAAGACCGCCATCCAGGTCGCCCTGGAGAACAGCGACGATCTGCGGCACACCGTCGCCGCGATCGAGAAGCAGTTTGGCGAGGGGGCGATCATGCCCCTGGGCAACGAATCGAACGTGCGGATCAAGGGGATCTCGACCAGCAGCCTGTCGCTCGACATGGCTCTGGGCGGTCAGGGAGTCCCGCAGGGGCGGATCGTCGAGGTGTTCGGCCCCGAGTCGAGCGGCAAGACAACGATCGCCTTGCACGTGATCGCCCAGGCACAGAAGAAGGGGGGCATCGCCGCCTTTATCGACGCCGAGCACGCCCTCGACCCGAGCTGGGCCAAGAAGCTGGGCGTCGACCTTGAGACGCTGCTCGTGAGCCAGCCGGGCCACGGCGAGGAGGCGATGCACATCACCGAGATGCTCATCAAGAGCAACGCGGTCGACGTGATCGTGGTCGACTCGGTGGCGGCCCTAGTGCCGAAGAAGGAACTCGACGGCGAGATCGGCGACTCGCACGTCGGTTTGCAGGCGCGGCTGATGAGCCAGTCGATGCGCAAGCTCACCGGCGCCATCGCCAAGAGCAAGACCTGCGTGATCTTCATCAACCAGATCCGCGAGAAGATCGGCGTGATGTTCGGCAGCCCCGAGACGACGCCGGGCGGCCGGGCGCTGAAGTTCTACTGCTCGTGCCGGATCGACGTGCGGCGGATTGGCCAGCTCAAAGACGGCGAGGAAGTGGTCGGCCAGCGGGTGCGGGCCAAGGTCGTGAAGAACAAGGTCGCCCCGCCGTTCCGCGTGGCCGAGTTCGACATGATGCACAAGGACGGCGTGAGCTACGAGGGTGACCTCATCGATCTGGGAATCGAGCAGAAAGTAATCGCCCGCACCGGCGCCTGGTTCCGCTACGGCGACGTGCAGATCGGCCAGGGCAAGGAGAAGGCGCGGTTGTTCCTCCGCGAGAATCCCGACACGGCCGCCGAGATCAAAGACAAGATCCTCGCCGCCGGCGGGTTCGACGACCTGCTCGCGATGCCCAAGGCCCAGGTCGAGGCCGAGACGGCCGACGACGACGAGGAAGACGGTTCGCTCTGAGTCGCGTGAACCACGGATAGCACGGACGAGGCGCGCTGAGGGATAGCCACGAAGAGACGCGAAAAGACGCCCAAAAATCGCTGGTGGCGGAGTCGCTCCGAGTGTCTCGACGAATTGATTTTATCGTGCTCTTTTTGTGCCTTTTCGTGGCCATTTAGAATCTGTGCGATCGGTGTCATCCGTGGTTCAACCGGAGCGTGATCGGTCCCCTGCCCAGGCGGCTCGCCATGGGCAGCGGGGCAGGGGGGGCGTAGAATTGGCGCCTGGAATGGACGCCCGCCCCTCTCTCCACACTTTGACTAAGCCGTGCCTCGCCACCCGATCCCGATTCGACGACTCACCGCCGCGCTCGCGCTGATCGCCCTAGCGTCCTCGGTTTTCGCGCAGACTCAGCCCCCCGCGGCGATCGCCGCGCTGCAGCAGACGGTCGTCGACGTGATCGCCCGGGCGGAGCGTTCGGTCGTGGCGGTGTCGCGATCGACCGCCGTGGCCGCCAATCCGCGCGCCGGCGGTATCGTCATCCGCAACGGCATCCCCGACCCGCTGGCCCGGGCGAGGCAAACGCCCGCGGCGCCCCCCCACGCCTTCGGCTCGGGCGTAGTGATCGACGCGGAACGTGGCCTCGTGCTCACGCAGTACCTGGTGGTCAAAGAGGGTGAGCAACACACCCTCACTACGGTGGACGGCGCCGAGTGCCCCGCCACGCTGCGCGGCGCCGACCCACGGAGCGGGCTCGCCGTGCTGGAGGCCGATCCCCAAGCTTGGCGTGCGGCCAAGGTCCCCGCGTTTGAGATCGGTCACGCCGAAGAACTACGCAAGGGCGAATTCGTTGTCACGTTAGGCAACCCTTACGCCATCCAGAGCGACGGCCAGCCGACCGCCAGCTGGGGCATGGTGGCCAACACCGCCCGAAAGGCGCCGGCCGAAGAGAACCTCAACAACGTCTCCGACGGCCGCCAGGGCCACCGCACCACGCTGCACCACTTCGGCGCGTTGATCCAAACCGACGCCAAGCTCGGCTGGAACGCCGGCGGCGGCGCCTTGGTCACGCTCGACGGCAAGCTGGTCGGCGTGACGACCACGGCCGCCGCGATCGCCGGCCACGAACGGCCGGCCGGCTACGCCATTCCGATGAACGACGCGATGCGCCGCGCAGTCGCCGCGATGAGCGAGGGCCGTGAGGCGGAGTACGGCTTTCTGGGGATCGAGTTCATGCCTTTGCCAGGCGGTGACGGGGGTGGGTTAAGCGTTCGCAGCGCCTTCCCCGGCGGGCCGGCTTTCCGCGCGGGGCTGCGGGCGGGCGACCTGATCCAGCGGATTGGCGGAGTCGACATCGTCGACGCCGACACCCTGCAGCTCGCCGTCGGAAGCCTCGAGCCGGGCAGCACCACGCCGGTCTCGATCGTCCGCGCATCCGACCCTCAGACGCGTGAAGTCACAGTCCAGCTCGGCAAGGCTTACGTGCACGGCAAACAGGTTGTGACCCAAAAGCCTCCCGCCTGGCGTGGCATGCGTGTTGATTACGCCACAGCGATCCCGCCGAACGAACTCCGCTTAGCGGCGTCGAGAAACCAGCTCGACCCCGAGGGCTGCGTGGTCGTCACCGAGGTCGAGCCGAGCAGCGTGTCTTGGCGGGCCGGTGTGCGCCCCTACGTCTTCATCAGCCACGTTGGCGGGAAGCGGGTCACCACGCCCGAAGAATTTGCCGACGCGATCAGCGGCGCCAGCGAATCAATCAAACTGCGATTCACGCAACCGCTTACCCCCCCGAACGCCGCGGGGGAAGAGCCCGTCGACTGAGGCCGCGTTGGCAAGGCTTAAGAGATGCGGAGCATGCCTAAGCGTCGCCCAAAGAAGCCTCTCATCTGAAGCCGTCCGGTTCGTCCCGCCCCGCCGTTAGTAGAGGCGCCATGACCTATCCCCAACGACTGAAGACTTGTCTCCGTAACGCGCTGATCATCATGCTGGCTCTTGCCGGCTCGATGAGTGAAGCGGCGGCCGCCGGGGTCGCCCCCGCAGCCGAGGCGCCCTTGGCGTTAAGCGAGTCGCGCACGCAGGCTCAAGACGCCGATCGCCATTGGCTGCAGCGCTGGTTCGTGCGTGAGGAGCACTACGAGCGGTACGGCCTGGTGGTCCCCGGCTCGTTGAGCGAATGCCCCCAGCAGGCGCCGCTCGTCGTGGTGTTGCATGGCTTCAATTCCAAGGCGGAGGGTGTCGCCACGCTGGTCAGCGACGCCCGCGCGGCGGGCACGCCATGTGGGGAGTTTACCTATCCGAACGACGACCACATCGCGCGTTCCGCGGAGCGGCTCTCGACCGCGTTGCGGCGTTTGCGAGCGGAGCACCCCGACCGCGAGGTCGCACTCGTGACACATTCGATGGGGGGCCTGGTCGCCCGCGCCTGCGTGGAAGACTCCCGGCTCGATCCAGGAAACGTGGGCCGGTTGATCATGGTGGCGCCGCCCAACCAAGGCAGCGAACTGGTGCGACTCGCCTACGGGACCGACTGCTGGGAGCACTGGACCCGCTGCCGCGGCGGCGGCTGGCCGTGGACCCGGGTCCACAACTCTCTGGTGGATGGTCTGGGCGAGGCTTCGGCCGACATGACGCCCGGCTCGCCTTTCCTGAGCAGCCTCAACAAGCGTCCCCGGAACCCGCGGGTGCGTTACACGATTCTGCTCGGCGACTGCGGTTTCTTGAGCGAGTCGACCGCCCAGTCGTGGCGTGAACGAACGTGCTACTTGGTGGCCTGCGCCCCGTGGTGCGACGACGCCGCCGAGCGTCTCGACCGTCGGCTCGCCGGGTACGACGAGCTCGTCATCGGCCGCGGCGACGGGGCGGTCGCCGTCTGTCGGGGCCGGCTTGAGGGAGTCGACGACACGGTCGTGCTGCCGTTCGGTCACCTCGACGTAACACGCAAGCCAGACTCCCCCGAGGGTCGCGCCGTGCGCAAGCTGATCCATCAACGCCTAGCGTGGAGCGAGAGCGGCGCCGGCGTGATAGAGGCCAGCGTCCCGGAGAGCAGTGGTCCGGAGAGCAACGGCATCGCCGTTGCGCAGACAGCTGATGCGTCCCTCGCCTCCGTGGTCAGTTCCGACGGCGGCGCCTGAGGGCAGCCAGCGACGAGGCCGCGAGTAAGCTGACCGCACTGGGCTCCGGCACGTTGATCGCAGGCGAGGCGTGCAGGTAGGCCGCCGGCATGCCGAATAAAGCTTCCTCGGAAGACGCCGCCTGGCTGAGGGCAAGCTGCTCGTTGATGGCGAGCGAATCACGCCACACCGTGAAATCCGCCGCGTCGACCACGCCATCGCCGTTGCCGTCGGCGGGCGAAGAGAAATTGGTGTAGCCAAAATCCGCGACCCATATGTCGAAGTCGTCCATGTCGACGTCGTAATCGCCTTCGTAGTCGCCCGCCAAGTGACGATATTCCACTCCTAACGGCGTTGCCAATTCGCCCGCCAGGATCGTCATCTCCAGGTCCATTTCCCCCGAGACCGTGTCCCAGATCGAGCCGAGCGACACGACCTGGAAGCCGCTGAGCAAGCCCGACAACTGGGTGGTCGAGGCCTCGGCGAGCGAGAACGCCGAATTGCTCAACTCGAACCACTCGGCCGAATCGTCCACGCTCATGTCGCCCGATACGTCGTAAGTGTCGGCAACCGAGGTCCAGCCACCCGGCAGGAGCGATCCCGAGGTCGAGTCAAGCGAGTAGCCGTCAATCATCACGTCAAACGACGAGCCGTTGCGCAGCAAGACGTTGCCCGTGGCCGTGTCGACAATCACTTCCGACAAAGCGGTCGAACCCACTGCCGAGCCCAGCAGAGCGGCCGTCAGGATAGCGATCGCCTGGACAAGGCGTGGCGGCTTGGGACCGGGGGCCATCGGGTGTTCCGTCAGAGAAGAGAAATCGTTCAACAGTGCGCCTCTAGCTACAAGTCTATTGTGGGCTGGTGTTTAACTCAACAAGCCGGCGAAATCGGCGTTCAGCCGTAGCCTCAGGAAGCCTTGGTCCGCAGAGGCTGCACAACCGTTTCGATTGGCGCCTTGCGGCGTTCGGCCACCTCAAGACATTTTTCAGTCACGCGGGGCGGGGGGCCGCCGCGTTGACACCACCCACCGCGCCGGTAGGATTGATCGGAACCGCCTGCTGCGCCACGCCTTAGGGCGCCGCGGCGGCCCGAGCCCACGGGGCGCCCCGCCACTTGTGATCCTTCCGAAAAGGACTTTTCGATACGATGCCCGCCGACTCCAGCCGCCAGCCCGTGACCCAACTAGAGTTCGCCCGCGCGGGCGAGATTACTCCCGAGATGGAGTACGTCGCTAAGCGAGAGAACCTGCCCGTCGAAACGATCCGCGACGAGGTGGCGTTGGGCCGCATGGTCATCCCGGCCAACACGGTCCACGCCAAGGGGCGGCTCGAGCCGATGGCGATCGGCATCGCGGCCAAGTGCAAGGTGAACGCCAACATCGGCAACTCGGCCGTGACGAGCGACATCCAGTCGGAGCTCGAGAAGCTGCACACTGCCGTGCACTTCGGCGCCGACACGGTGATGGACCTCTCCACGGGCAAGGGGATCGACGAGATCCGCAGCGCGATCATCGCCGCCTCGCCGGTGCCGATCGGCACCGTGCCGATCTACCAGATGCTCGAGGAGCTCGGCGGCGAGATCGAGGACATGACCGCCCAGCACTTCCTGGACATGGTCGAGCACCAGGCGAAGCAGGGCGTCGACTACATGACGGTCCACTGTGGCGTGATGCTCGAGCACCTGCACCTCTCCACGCACCGCGTGACCGGCATCGTCAGCCGCGGCGGCTCGCTGATCGCCAAGTGGATGATGACGCACAAGAAGCAGAACCCGCTCTACGAGGCGTTCGACGACCTCTGCGACATCATGCGGCAGTACGACGTCACCTGGAGTCTGGGCGACGGCCTGCGGCCCGGCAGCGTGGCCGACGCCAGTGACGCCGCGCAGTTCGCCGAGCTCGACGTGCTAGGTGAACTCACGATGCGGGGCCGGGAGCGCGGCACGCAGGTCATGGTCGAGGGCCCCGGCCACGTGCCGATGGACCAGATCCAGATGAACATCGAGCGCCAGATCGAGGTCTGCGACGGGGCGCCGTTCTACGTCTTGGGGCCGCTGGTCACGGACATCGCGCCGGGCTACGACCACATCACCAGCGGCATCGGCGCGGCGCTGGCCGGCTGGCACGGCGCGGCGATGCTCTGCTACGTCACGCCGAAGGAGCACCTGGGGCTGCCCGAGAAGGAAGACGTGAAGCAGGGGATGGTCGCCTACAAGATCGCCGCCCACGCGGCCGACGTCGCCCGCCACCGCCCCGGCGCCCGCGACCGCGACGACGCCCTGTCGAAGGCGCGGTTCGAGTTCGACTGGAACGAGCAGTTCCGCCTGGCGCTCGACCCGGAGACGGCCCGCGCGTATCACGACCAGACACTGCCGCAAGACACGTTCAAGAGCGCCCACTTCTGCAGCATGTGCGGGCCGAAGTACTGCTCGATGAAGATCACGCAAGACATCCGCAAGATGGCCGACGAGCTGCCCGGCGGCGCCGAGTCGCTTGTCGAGATCGCCAACACGGCCGAGTGATCCCCCGCCTACTGTTTTCAACCTCCGTACGAGGCGTGACTCCGATGAAGCGTTTACTCTTGGCGCCGATTGCCGCTGTGGTTTGTCTGGTCGTTGGTTGCGGCGGCGCCCCCGAAACCGCCACCACGGAAGTTTTCAACGCCGAAGGCGCCCCCACGGTCGAGATCGCCGCCGGCAACATGACCTGCCAAGGCTGCGCGTCGGGCGTGCGTAGGCTCTTGGCCGAAGAGCCGGGCGTGGTCGACGTGCGGGTCGAACTCGAGCGGCTCGTGGCGATCGTTGCCTACGACACCTCGATGTTCGACGCCTCCGCGGCGCGCGAGACGCTCGTCGAGGCGGGCTACGCTGGAGGCGATGGCGCCGAGACCGATGAGCCCGCAGTCGATGCCGATGAGACCGAGGCGGTAGACGCCGCCGCCGAAGGCGAGGAAGCCGACTCGGCCGAAACCGACTCGGCCGAAACCGACGCAGCCGCCTCCGGCGTCTGAGCGTCTCGTTACCTTGACGGTCTGCCAATCTCTTCCCAGCCTGTTTCACCTCGCAGCTCCGCAATGCCCGCCGAATTCTCCTCGGTCACCGTTGTCGTCCCCGCCAACATCTACTTCGACGGCAAAGTCACCAGCCGCACGGTCCGCTTTTCTGATGGCTCGGAAAAGACCCTCGGCCTGATGCTGCCGGGAGATTACGAGTTCGGCACGTCCAAGCCGGAGCTGATGGAGGTCACCGCCGGCGGCGCCGAGGTGCTGCTGCCAGGCGAGAGCGAGTGGCGAACCTATGGTCCGGGAGATTCTTTCAACGTCCCGGGCGACGCGAAGTTCCAGCTCCGCGTGAGCGAGCCGTTCGACTACGTCTGCACGTATTTGAACGAATAAACGCGATTTCACGTTTGATTTGTATTTTCAGCGTGACATTCTTCGCGAAGACAAAACTGGGTGCAAACACCCATATTTGGCGTGATATTAATTCACCCGAAAATGGTGGTCTCCCAGCCGGCGCAAGGTTAGAACAGTTGGGGCAAGTCATCGCCCGCGGTGCGCGGGGCTCCTAGGGCGATACCTCACCTCTCTTCCCCTGCAATGCATCGGAGAATGTCTAATGATTCGCAGCACGTTTTTGAGCTTCCTTATCCTGGGGGTCATTGCCCCCTCGGCTTACGCCGCCCCAGACTTTGATGTGACGTTCCTAGGCACGAACGGCTCGGGCAATTTTGAGTTCCGCGCGGATGTTATTTCGGGTTCCAGCGGCGGATCCACTGAGGTCGAGATGGCGTTCAACCTCGATTCACTCTTTGTTTTTCCAGTCGACATCATTATCGATGTCGAAGTCAACACAGCCGTTTTTGACTTTGAAAACCCTGGCTACAATCCCTTCACCGGCACGGTAACAACCGGCCTCTGGGTCGGACCTAGCGGGAATGTTTTCTTTTCAGCTTATGGCTCCCAAATCCTCGCCAGCGATGAAGTAGTAGAGTTGCTTACGGTTGAGACCGAAGCGATTCCCGGTCTCTTTGTTGCCTACGATGGGCTTGTGGCCCAACAAGGCGTGAACCACTACTTCGATGGCGTCGCGATTGTCCCCGAGCCGGCGACCGCCGTATTGGCGATGGGCGTCGCTTCGTGCTTGGCGTGCGTGAGGCGCCGCCGCGTCTAACGCCGTCGCTGTGCAGAATACATGCGGAGGGCGCCGAGCACGTGCTCGGCGCCCTCTTCTTATTCCCTGCGGGGGGCGAATCTCCCTCAATCGCTCAGGCTGCGTTCCTCAGGCCGGTAGAACAGCGCCACCGGCAGCATGATCGCCGCGGCGACGAGAAACATCGTGTTGCGTGGCTGGCCGGCGGCGTCGAGCGTCACGAGCGCCACCTTGAACAAGATTGCCCCCAGCACGATGCCGATCCAGTTGCACTGGTTCATCAGCGCGATCATGCGGCCCTTCTCGTCGGCGGGCGGCAGGGCCTGGATCGACACCTGCACCGGCACGATGAACATGCCCGTGCCGATCCCCATGACCACCAGCACTGGGATGCTGCCGCCAAAGCCCAGCAGGTGATCATTGGCGCCGCCGCGCAGCGCCATCAACAGCAGGCAGACTAGCAGCACGCTCGCCCCCACGACCACCACGCGGGGGTTGATGCGGCCGCGCGAGAGGTAGCCCCCCAGCACGCAGCCGACGGGGATGCCGACGCCCAGCATCGCGGCGAGCAGGCTGGTTTTAGCGTCGCCGAGGCCGAGTTGGCTCTTGCCCAGCGCGTTGACGCTCTGCTGGACAACGCCGCCGAGCATCCAGAAGGCGCTGGTCACCAAGACGGCGAGCATCAGCTGGCGGTCGCTCCACACCACACGCAGCAGCGAGCGCGGCACGAGCAGGTCTTCGGCGCCGAGCGGGGCGCCCGGCGTGGCGGGCGGCACCCGGCGGACCCCTAACGCCGTCATCGTGCCGACCACGGCGATCAGCACGCAGACCGCCGACCCCAGCCAAACGTTGTCGACGTACGCCTTGAGCAGCCCCGCCACGACCACGCCGAAGATGATCGCCAGGAAGGTGAACATCAGGAAGATGCCGTTCGCTCGCGGCAGGTCGCTGTCGCGGAGCGTCTCGGGCAGGATGCCGTACTTTGGCGGGCCAAAAAAGGCGCTCTGCACGCCCATCAGGAACAGCACGACGAGCATGCCGCCGAAGCCGATCAGATCGTAGAAGTAGAACCCAACCATACCGATCGCCATGACGAGGATTTCGGCCGCCTTGCTCGCGACGATCAGCGTCCGCTTGCTGGTGCGGTCGGCCAACCAGCCGGCGAAGCCGGAGAAGATCAGGAAGGCGGCGGCGAAGACAATCATCGCCTCCGACTGGCGGTCGGGGGCCGACTCGCCCGCCAGCTCGGCGGCGGCGATGGCGGCGGCGGTCGGCGTGGCCAGCAGCAAGAGCAGCTGTTTGAAGACGTTGTCGTTGAACGCCCCGAGGAACTGTGTGAGCGACATCGCCCAGAAGCTGGGGTCGCTGGTCAGCGGCGGCAGCTCCTCCGTGACGCGGGTGGAGGAGGGCAGGGGGGGCTGTTCTTGGAGCGGAGTCGATTGGTTTGGGTGTGTCATGCGAGGGATTATCGGGGCGGACCGCCTCGCAAGCCAAGGGCGTTTATCGAAGAATGGGACGCGGATGAACGCGGATTGAAAGGGTCGACGCGGATCACCCTTGAATCTGATCCGCGATGACCCATCTGATCCGTGCTCGTCCGATACCTATCCGTCGCCGTAGCGCGATCGCATTGCTTCGGCGACCTCCGGCAGGGGGTAGTCACGCAGCGGCAGTTCGCCGCCGGCCAGTTCACGTAGCCGCAGCCAGCCGCGGGTCATGAGTCCCTCGCGCTGGGCGACGTACTCGGCGTCGAGGGCCCGTTTGTCGAACGGTCCCTCGCACGCGACCGGCTTGAACTTCTCGTGGACGATGTACTGCGCGAGCTCCGGCTCGCAGCGGAGGTGACGCTCTGGGTAGGTGTGCAGCACCTCCGGGTCGAGGCCGCCGGTGACGTACCGCAGGTACATCGCGCTGTCGGTCATCGCGCCGACATCCTCGCCGCACACGTCGCAGAGATAGCCTTCGTCGCAGCGGGCCATTATAGCGGTTAGCTTTAAGCAATTAGTCGTTAGCTAATAGCCGACGAGCTACGCTCGTCGCAGGAGCCACAAGCTACTTGAGACCTAGCACGTCTTGCATGTCGTACAGTCCGGGCGGCTTGCCCTTAATCCACTTGGCGGCCGTGTAGGCGCCTTGGGCGTAGCAGTCGCGGTTGGTGGCCGCCACGCGGAGCTCGATCGTTTCACCGAGCATGCCGAAGACGATCGTGTGCTCGCCCGGGTTGTCGCCGGTGCGGATGGCGTGGTAGCCGATCTCGTCCGCCGGGCGGGCGCCGACTCGGCCCTCGCGGCCGTGGGCCGCCTTGGGCTTGTCCATCGCGTCGGCCAAGATCTTGCCGAAGGCCAGGGCCGTGCCGCTGGGCGAGTCTTCCTTGAAGCGGTGGTGCCGCTCGAGGATCTCAACGTCGACGCCGCTCGGCAAATCCTTGAGCGTGCGGCCGGCGATCTCGGCGAGCTTCATCGTCAGGTTGACCGCGGTGCTCATGCTGGCGGCCTTGACGATCGGGATCGACGCGGCGGCGGCCTCGATGCGTTGCAGCTGCTCCGCCTCGATGCCCGTGGTGGCGTAGACCAACGGAAAGCGCCGCCGCACGCATTCTTCGACCAGGGAGTCGGTGGCGTCGGGCACGGAAAAGTCGATTACCGCGTCGCACGCCTCGGGCCAGTCGGCCGAGATCGGCACGCCGATTGTCCCGGCGCCAGCCAGCTCTCCGGCGTCGCATCCCGCGTTCGGGGCGCCGGCGTTGTCGAGCGCGGCGACCAGTTCGACGGCCTCGTCGGCGGCGCCGAGCGCCACGAGCCGCTGCCCCATCCGCCCCGCGGCTCCGTGAATGGCCACCCGGATCGTCATGTCACTTCCTGATTCAAAGAACTAGCCACAGATACGCGAAAATGGTCGCGAATGACTTTCTTAACACAAGCCACCAATAGCTAGGAAGCCGCATCCGCGTCTATCTGCGCTTGTCTGTGGCTGAAATGTTAGCTGTTGAGTTGAATGGCGCGGACGATCGCGTCGAGGTCGTTCTCGACCTGCACCGCGCGGTTGGCGTAGGCCGCCGTGTTGACGCCGCGGCTGCCCAAGACGCGGTTGAACTCCGCCTGGTCGCTGGTGTGGTAGGCCACCGTGGCGGTGGGGTCCTTGAGCTGGTGGCCGGTGAGGATGCAGACAACCCGCTCGCCCGGCTCGATGACGCCCTCCTCTCGGAGCATCTTGGCGCCGGCCACGCTTGCCGCGCTGGCCGGCTCGCAGCCCAGGCCGCTCGCCCCGACTTGGCTCTTGGCGTCGAGGATCTGCTGGTCGGTCGCCTCACGCACCACGCCGTGGCACTGCTCCAGAGCACGCAAACACTTATCGAGGTTCACCGGGCGGTTGATCTCGATCGCGCTGGCGATCGTGTCGGCCCGCTGGCCGGCGGCGTCGAGTTCGGCGTGGTAGCTGTCGACGATCTTGCGGTCCGGATTGCCGCCGTTCCACCTGAGGCCGCGGTTCTCGTGCAGCTCGAACAGCGTGTCGGCGCCGGCGGCGTTGATGATCGCCAGCCGCGGCACGCGGTCGATGAGGCCCAACTCCTTGAGCTCACTGAACGCCTTGCCGAACGAGCTGCTGTTGCCCAGATTGCCGCCCGGCACCACGATCCAGTCGGGAACTTCCCAGTCGAGGCTCTCGAGCACGCGGAGCATGATCGTCTTCTGCCCCTCGAGCCGGAACGGGTTGACGCTGTTCACGAGGTAGATGCCGAGCTTCTGCGAGATCTCGCGCACCCGCTGCATGGCGTCGTCGAAGTCGCCGGCGATCTGCATCGTCAGCGCCCCGTAGTCGAGCGCCTGCGAGAGCTTGCCGTAGCTGATCTTGCCCGAGCCGATGAAGATGACCGCCTGCATGAGCTTGCTCATGCAGCAGTAAAGAGCGAGCGACGCGCTGGTGTTGCCGGTCGACGCGCACGCCGCACGCTTGGCGCCAATCATGTGGGCGTGGCTGAAGGCAGCCGTCATGCCGTTGTCTTTGAAGCTGCCCGAGGGGTTCATCCCCTCGTACTGCAGGAAGAGTTTGTCTTGTTCGAGGCCGATGTACTTGGCGACGCCGACCGAAGGGTGCAGCGGGGTCTGGCCCTCGCCGATCGTGACGATCTTCTCCGCCGGGGCGAACGGCAGCAGCTCGCGGAACCGCCACACGCCGCTGCGGCAGAGCGGCTCGTTGCGGCGTGACCATTTCGACTCGAACCACTTGAGCGAGTCAGGCGGCGCAAGCCGGTCCCAGTCGTAGGCGATATCGAGCAGCGCCCCGCATTTGTCGCAGCTCGTGCGGACCTCGCCGACGTCGTACGTCGCGCCACAGCCGGGCATGATGCACTGCTGAAAAGCCAAGCCGGTCTTGGTCATAACGGCGTCCACTGTGGTGGTCCTCGCCAACGGGGGCACGGGTGTTAACTTGGGTATGATGCGACATCGACGGCCGGCAGGAAAGCGTGCCTGCTGGCGTGATCGGGGGGTTTGTCTGAATCTCGCTCGATCGTCCGCGGCGCCGGAGCCTCAGGGGCAAGATCCTGGCGCCCCTTCTCTATTGGGATCGGCCAGCCGACCGGCCGAACCGCTGCCGGGTTGTGAGTTTCGCCGCCGCGGGCCGTAAGGCTTTTTAGGCGAACAACTTACGGACCCATCCTACTCGCAGATTCGGGGCCCGGCAAACCCATCCACAGGCGTCCCAAGCCGTTTTGGCGCCAGCATATTGGCTCTGAGCAATAGGCCCGTATCCAAATAGTAGTTATGCTAACGATTCTACACCGCCCGCCTCGCTCCATCCGGACCGGGTCGCGGCGACAGAGTCCGCCACTGTGATCGCTACGACGACAGTTATTGTTACGGAGCCAACACGAAATGAAGAAGGCAGACATGCTGGCCTACAAGGAGCGACTCCTTGCCTTGCGGGCCCGATTGCGAGGCGATGTGAACGCACTCGCCAGCCACGCCCTGCGTCAATCCGATGACGACGGCGGCGATTCCTCCTCGATGCCCATCCACATGGCCGAACTCGGCAGTGAGAATTTCGAGCAGGAGTTCTCGCTCAGCCTGATGGAAACCGAGGAAACCACGCTCACGGCCATCGACACGGCCATCGAGCGGGTGGATCAGGGCACCTTCGGCAAATGCGTCGAGTGCGAGGGCGTTGTGCCTAAGACCCGGCTGAACGCGATCCCGTTCACTCCGGTGTGCGTGCGTTGCGCCGAGAAGCTCGAGGGCATCTGATATCGACACGGCGCTACCCCCAGGGACTGGGGGACCGTGGCGTCGCCTTGCGTTGAAGAGATCCCAGGGCTCATGGACGAATCCGCACCACCCACCAACCGCGAGACGTCGCCGGCGCCGCTCCCTCCTGTGGCTGCGAGTCGGTACGCCGTGTTTTTGATGGTCGCCGGATTGGCGTGCCTGCTCGATCTCGTCACGAAGTCGTGGGTTTTCTCCTGGGACGGCAAGCTCACAGGCCACGTTGACTGGCTCTGGCCAGGCTATGTCGGCATACAAACCAGCCTGAACGAAGGCGCCTTGTTCGGCATGGGCCAAGGCCAGGTCTTCTGGTTCGCGGCGCTCAGCTGCTTGGCGGTCGTCGCCATACCGCTCTGGCTGTTCGCGTGGCGGGCTGCCCACGACTGGACCGTCACGCTGTGCCTCGGCTTCGTGATGGGTGGCGTGCTCGGCAATCTGTACGACCGCCTCGGCATGCCCGGCGAACTCTGGCCCGGTTACCACCCGCACGCGGGCGAAACCGTGTACGCCGTCCGCGATTGGATCTTGCTGCAACTCAGCGACGCTTGGCGGTGGCCCAACTTCAACCTCGCCGACTCGTTCTTAGTGGTCGGCGCCTTGGTGCTCATGCTGCGTGCGTTTACCGAGCCCGCGCCGCGAGACGCCGCCTTGCGGGAAAGCGAAACCACCCAAGAAGGTCCCGCGCACTCAGGCCGCAGCTAACGCACACTCGACCAACCGTAGGTCGAGCGTTCTGCGCTTCAATCAAAGGCGTTTTTGAGGGAGAAGCGAGGGGCGGAGCGGCGCCTCCCTGAGACGTGGTCTCACCTCCGCTGCGCGGCGAACCGATTTCTTTCGGTGTGGATACCTTAAACCGGCTCGTCCGAGATTGACTTTCGCGCCGCGTGCTGTGTAGCTTGTAACGCAAGCTGAAAGCAGCTCTTTTCAAACTCTTTTCTTTGCTGGAATGGCGTCTGCGTTGGAGTGGCGTGCGGGGACATGGTCCATCGCCCGCCAGGCCGAACCGCCTGCGCCACCCACACTTTTCTTTTCTATCGCACGCGTCGTTTTGCCGATGGCGTGTTGCGGCAACCCTCTCTACGGGGGCGTTAATGAAGATATCTAGAACGGTCGCTTACGCCATCCAGGCTTTGATGCAGTTGGCCAATGCCGAACCGGGCTGCACCACTTCGTGCAACTCGCTCTCGAAGCGAGGCAAGATGCCCGAGCGGTTCCTGCTGCAGATCTTGCGCAACTTGGTGCGTCATGGCATGCTCAAGTCAGTGCGCGGCGTCGAGGGTGGATACGTGCTGATCAAATCTCCCGAACAAATCTCCCTGCTGTCGCTGTGCGAGGCGCTCGACCACGGCCTCGAGCCGGTGGTGCCCGAAGTCGAGGGACTCTCACCTCAAACCCGCGACGCACTGTTGGGCGTGGTCAGCAAAGCTTCGTCGGCGGCCAGCCACGAGTTGAGCGAGATCACGCTCCAAGACTTGCTGCGTCACGACCAAGAACACGCCAGCGCGAGCCCACCGGCGAGCACTGCGGCGCCGCCCCCCAGCGGTCCCCACATCGCGGGTTCGCCGCAACGCTCCGAGTTTGCCGCAGGCGGCTAGCGGGTTACTCCCCGTGGCGTTCCACGCGCAAGTCGAGAGCGGCGGCGTCATTGCATGACCGTTTCACGGCCGTTGGGGCCGAACGAGATCGGCTGCCCCGCGCGCTGCAGCGTCTTGGCGACCCGGTAGCCATGCTCCTTGAGGCTGCGCTCCACCTTGGCGAGCGATTCGAAGCTGTCGGGGTAAGCGATAATGGTCACCACCGTGGCGTCGCGATCGATCCCCTCGAGCCTTTGCATCAACGGGCTGCCGGGCTCGGTCGCTAGATCCGCCGGCGTGCGTTGCACCGAAGGCGTGGCGACCACTGTGCATCGCTCCATCCCGCCGATGGCCATCATCCCGCGTCCCGGCACGTTGATTGTCTGCCGCTTGAAACGGCAGGCGAGGTAGTGCCCCTCGACCGGTCCCAGCCGCCGCTCGGCGACCACTTCCATGCCCGAAGAGTTCATCAGCTCGGCGCGGACCGAGCCGATCGCTCGTTCGATCTGGTCGACGAACCCTGCGATCGGCAGGAAGGAAATCTGATTCCCTTCCAGCGAGATCATCACCTGGTCCTCGACAACGCCCTGGGCGATCGGCGTGGGGTAGCACTCGATCGTCTCGGTTTCTTGCTCCACGACGACCTGCGACACCCGCTTGCGCATCAATTCCTCCAGACGCAACTGGGCGTGGGCGATGCTCGTGCTCGTGTCGTGCGAGCGGCGATCGCTTTCCGACAAAGCCGCGCGTTCCTTCTCCAACTCGGAATCGAGCTCGGCGATGTAGGAAGCCATCTCGACCCGATCCGCCTCGAGCAACCGTGATTCGGCTTCGGTCCGCTTGGCGGCGAGCACCAGACGCTCAAACTCCCTGCGTTCACGCAGCGCCCTGTCCTTCGCTTTGCGCAGGTCGGCGGCGGTGACGCGTTCAACCTCCGTTTGCGCGACGGGAGCCGCTTCGAACTCGCGCGCAGCACGCAAGCCGACAACCATCACCAACAGGATCAGGATGCCGACAATGTTGGCGACGATATCCAGGAACGAGTCGCCGCCGGGCGAGTCGTCTTGTTGTTCTTTAGCGTACCGGGCCACGGGCGCCTCCTGCCGGTTCGTTGGTCGCTGTGTCGCGACGTACCGCGATGCCGCTCGCCTCGAGCACGGTCGCCAGTTCCTCCGCCCGAGTCGTGCTGTTGGGGCCCGCTGTCACCCGCAAGACAGGCCGCCAGTACAGTCCTTCGCCAGCGATGCCCCACGACTCGGCGTGCTGCCGGAGCGACTCGACCACTTCCTGGGCGTGCTCGGCGGTGGGGCCGGTCAGCTCGACCGTTCGCCCGGTGAGCATCGGATCGCCGCCGCGCAGATCGCGATCGGAATCAAGAATCGCCACCCGGTCGTTCCTGACAATCAGCCTGATGCCGCGCGTGATCGGCACACCCGACCCCTGCGGCTTGCTGGCGTTGCTCGCCTGGGACCTGCCCGCCGAGTCACCACGCTGCCGCTCCGCCGCCCCGGAGGGGGCCCGCGACGCCGTCGTGGAACTCGTGTTCGCGGCGACCTGGGAGGCGCTGCCGGCCTCGCTTCTTTGTGCGGTGTCCGGTCCCGAACTCCCTAAGCGAGCCTGGGAGCCTGAAGAGCTCGCAGCCGCGTTGCTTGAAACGCCCGAGGAGGCGCCCCCGTCGCCCGCCAGGCTCGCGTTGCTTGGACTTGTGCTGCTGGGACTCGTCTGCCTGCCGTCGCCTTGCTTGCCATGGCCCGCGGCGCCAGACGATCCGGGGCCGCCAACTGCGGCTTGGGCTGTGGGCGTGGGACCGCCGTACGGCTGGCCATAGGCCCCGCCATCGGCTTGCTGATTTGCGTTGCCGCCCGCCGAAGGCAACGCCTCGGAGCCGGAGGGGTTCGCCGTCGGTCCGGGGTAGCTCATCGGCGGGTAAGCCCCTCCGCCGGCTGCGTAGCCGCCGCTCCCAGCGCCGCCAGGGTCGTGGCTCGAGCCGGTCGATTGGGCGGAGCCCGCGTTGAAACTCGAGCTAGGCAACGCGCCGGCTGGGACGGTGATCCCTTCGAACGGGTTGCCCCCGAGAGAATCGCTCCGCCGGGCGGTGAGCCCGCCCCCTACGCTCATCGCCCTGCTGGGCTGATCACGCCGGAACAATTGCGGCGCGGCGCGGGCGAGCTGAGCCCTTTCGGCGCGAGCGATGTCGATCGCCCGGGCCATCTGATCGGCCATCACCGGGTCGGGCGCCGGGTATGCGACGTCCCAATCGGCCGCAACGGCTTGGAAGCCGAAATCGTACTCGATCGATGAGATCACCCTGTGCGCCACGCGATAATAATCGACGCCTTCGGGCCGCACGATCAGCAACGGATAAGGGACCCCGTCGTCGCCCCGCTTGTGGGTCAGGTGCTTGTTGGCCGCTCGCAACGCGGCGGCCAAGGGGCTGCTGACCTCGATTGGCTTGTAGAAGTCTTCTTCGACAAGCCGCACGCCCTCCGGCTGGATGTAGACGCCGTCCGCGCGACACTCGAGGTAAACAGGCCGCCGGTGGGTTCCCGCGATGCCCTCGTTCAACGCGGGCACCACGGCGTACGATTTTTTCGTCTGTTGGGCCGCCTCGCGCTCCAGCTCTTCAATCTCGCGTTCGGTCTCTTCGATCAGCTCTTTCAGGCGACGCAGCTCGTCCTCGGCCATCCGTTGGTCGTCAAAGTGCTCGCCCTTCAGTGCAAACAACTCTTGGGCCGCCAGCTCCAGGCGCTCAAGGTCATCCTGCATACGGCGGATATGATCTTCGGCCTGAGCCAGGGCGGCTTGCTCCCGCTCCAACTGCTCGGACGCCTGCTTGCGCAGCCGCTGGGCGTCTGCGTGGAAACGCTCGACCTCTTCCAACTGGCCGCGCAACTCGACCTGCTCCTCGGTGTCCACGGCTTCGGCGGCAAGACGCTGCGCCTCGGCGTGTTCCTCGGCGGCCGTCTCCTCCGCAACGTGCGACATCGCCACGAGCAGAATCACCAGCGCGCCCATCGTGCACAGAAGCACGGCGAGGAACGGGAACAGGGTGAAGGTCGCCGAATTGTCAGCGCGTCGGCGACTCATGCGGCGTGATGCGTGGCGGGGTTGTCGGTGCCGGGAAGCGACGCGCCGCGGCCCGTCCGAGCGCTGAGCAGCTGAATCGACGCCGACAGGCTCAACAGTGTCTCTTCGAGATCTTGCGAGCGACTCAGGGCCGAGAGGTTGCTGTTGAGCGCTTCCTCGAGCCGCCGCACCTCACGGGTCGACTCGACGACCTTCAGCAACACGTCGCCCTGCTTGATCAGCTGCTCCTGGTGGCCTACGGTCGCCTCGGCCGATGCGACGAGCGCCCGCTGCATCTCACTGAGCACCGTCTCGCTGCGGCCGACCAGCTTCTCCTGGCGGTCGGCGGCGACCACCATCGCCTCGCCGAGCGCGGCCTCGACCTCCGAGAGGTGGCGGCGGTTCTCGCGGGCCAACTCTTGCTCGGCGCCGGTGAGCTCGGCGCCGTGCTGCTGCAACGCCTCGACGAGCAACTCCGCCATCCGCTCGAGCCCGGTCCGCAGGCCTCCGATCATCTCATCGGCGCCGGTCGTGAGCCGGTCGGCGTGTCCTTCGGCCGACATCCGCAGCTGCTCCAGGCAGCCGGACGTCAGAGCCGAGAGCGAAGCGGCCTGCTCCTCGATCGCCGCCTGCACGGTAAGCGATTGCACGCCGAGGCTCTCGTTGAGCTTGGCCAGTTGCTGCTCGACCCCCATGTTCAGGCCACGGGCGTGATCGGCGAGGCTCTTCCGCAGGCCGGTCGAGATCGAGTCGGTCAGCGTGGCGCCGGTAGCCTCGACCACCACGGACCACTGTTGGTTGGTCTCGTCGATCGTCGACTTCCAGAGGTCGGCCTGGCGGGCGGCCATCACCTCGACGGCCCGCACCACCTGTTCGCTCATGCGGCGGATCGACGCTACGTTCGGATCGGTCGTGGCGCCGTACACCTGAAAACGCCCCACCAGCTCAGCCGAGACACGGCTGTCGATCTCGTTCAGCAGCTCCTCTTCGTGCCGCTCGACGGCGAACTTGCCGAACATCAGCGGCATTGACAACGCCAGCGCGAGCGCCGTGGTGTCGAAGGCCGTGCCCAGACCGGCGGTCACCGTGGTGAGTGAGTCCTTGAGATACTCGGGGTTGAGTTCGGCGATGGCGATCGTGATGCCGATCACCGTGCCGAGGAAGCCTAGGATCGGCACCGCCCAGATGACAAGTCGCACCAAGGCGTAGCCGGACGACATGGCGCCCAAGTCGATCTCTTCGAGGTGACGCAGCTTGTCGTCGAGGTCCTCCGCGCCGTTCTTGCGGCGGACATGCTCCAGGGCGCCGCTCAGCCGCCGCACGAGCAGCGACTCGCGTGGCCCATCGGGCAACGCGCCGAGCGTGTCGAGCATGCGCGCCGCCTCTTCGGGCGGCTGGCCGCCGGCAGGCGGGGCGTCGAACAGCGGCTTGCCCAGCCAGTGACGCTGGGTCTGGATGTACAGCAAGCGCATCACCAGCGACGCGGCGCCGATGAAGAACATGGTCGTTGTGAGCCGCGACACCCAGTGCGAGTTGAAGTACCGCTCCACGAACGAGGTCGATCCCACCCCGCTGCTCAGCAGGGCGTAGAACACCAGGCCGCAAAGCCCGCCCCAAACGAATGGTTGGCTCAGGATCCAATTGGCGATTCGAGTGATCCCCGACACGGCGAGCGTCCTTTCTCTACGATGCGAGCGATGCTGTCGCGGCTTGGACCGCGAGGCGCATGGCGAGCGGCAATCTCCGCTCAGATCTCGTGATCGGCAGAATCGGCAAAGTCGAATCAATCAAATCGGGCCGAAGGACCCAAGTCGGTTGCTAGCACCGCCTCTTCGGGGTGTGTCGCTATCGAAATGTCCCGTGTCATTCAGTCGCTTCGCCGGAACCGCGGCAGCGGCATCTCGCCTATCTAGCCAATGCGGAATCCCAAGAGTGCGGTTACACGCCACGAGGAGAGGGGGTCCTGCGGCTACGGTATTGCCGAAAGTCCCTATCCTCGCAATTGAGGCTGCAACGGTACGCCTCGGCAGGCGACAGCCACGGCGAAAAGTGTGTGTGATTCGCTTGCTTTGCTTATAATGAGGCGTCGACCGAAGGTTCTCGGAACAGGTTTTCTCGCCCCCAGATTCGTGAATACGAGTTGGGCAAAAAGGGCGGCCCGGGCAATAATTCTGGTGCTCAACGTCGATCTACCTACGGAACAATGTCCGCTAAGGGGCCCGCTACGGGAGGCCCCCGCCGCTAGCGGGTGACCACTCATCGCCACAATCGCCCCGGTCCGGGGCGTAGCTAGACAGCACCTTTGAAGCGCGATCTCATGCACCACGAGCCGTCGATCTTACGATTTGCCCGCTTCCTTGCCACAGCGATGCTAGCCGTGGCGGCGTGCTTTCAGGCCGCCACCGCGCGGGCGGTGATTGTCGACGAACTCGTGGGGCCGGGCGACTACTCGCCGATCAACACCACCGCGCCGGCCGACGACCCGGGCTGGTACAACGTTCCCGACGACCGCTCGGCCGTCTATCTCGGCAACCAGTGGGTGCTCACCGCCACCCACACGGGGCAGGGCGCCAGCGGGTCCGTGACGCTCAACGGGAGCAGCTACGAGGTCATCCCCGAGACACTGACCCTGCTGTCGAACCCGTCTTCTTACAGCGGCACTTCGCTATCGGCCGATTCCGACATCGCGATGTATCGCATCAAGACCAACAGCGTGACGGGGCTCGCGCCCGAAGACAATGACCCGACCCTGATCAAGGAAATCACGATCGCCTCGGAAGCGCCCGCGGTCAACGATGAGTTTCTTACCATCGGATACGGCAGGACCCGCGTCACGAACCCTTCGGATCCCAACGGGATCTACCACTGGGATGCCTCGTGGGCCGAAACGAGCGAGGCTGCCGCCACCTACCACGGCTACCGCATCAACGTGAACAACCAGAGTCCCACCCTGCACACGAAGACTTGGGGCGTGAACCAAGTGGATCGTGACTCAGAGCGTGAGAGCGGCACAGACTCGGACAACAATGTGGTGATCAGCGTCGGTCTCGCCGGCCGCCACGCCATCACCATCATCTCAGAGTTCGATTCGGCTTCTTACGGGGGCAGCTCGTTTCAGGTCTCGCAGTACGAAGCGATGCTGGCCTCGAACGACTCGGGCGGGCCGGTCTTCCTCAAGATCGACGATGGCGGCGGCCAGAGCCACTGGGAGCTCATCGGCGTCAACCACGCCGTGTTCCCTTATTCTCAGCAAGGCCAGCCCGGCAACCGCGTTGCCTTCGGCAACCACTTCGCCTTTACCGATCTCTCGGTGAGTCACTACCGGAATCAAATCACCGACATGCTGGCGGACGACGTTTACTCGGTCATCGGCGACGCCAACCTCGATGGCTCGGTCACCGGCGAGATCGTGGGCGGCGTCGCCACCGGCGACCTTGCTGCGATCGTCGACAACTGGGGCCATGTCGAAGCCGAGGCGAACATTTACTCCTGGCAGCGCGGCGACATGAATCAGGACGGCCGCACCGACATTGCCGACTTCGGCGTGCTGCGTAGCGAGCTTGGCGGATCGATCTCGATGTCCTCCTTCGCCGCTCTCGTGGGCGACTTCTCGATCGTTCCGGAGCCGGCCACCGGCGCGTTGGCCCTGCTGACGCTCTCGGTTTTGGCGGGCCGCCGTCGCCGCGGCTGAGCCGCCGCGCTTGCGGCATCTTGTCGCGACTCTCATATTGGAGGCTCCCAGCCGATCCTCCTCCGTTGGGCAAGACGCCCCTCCCCCAGAGAGCCGCATGACACGCCACACCAAGCGACGCGACAAGCTGCGTAAGACCCTCCGCAAGGAGAAGGTCGACGCCCTGCTGGTCACCAACTTCACGAACGTCACGTACCTGACCGGCTTCTTCGGCGACGACAGCTACCTGCTCGTCACGCCCGACGACGAGCTGCTGGTGAGCGACGCCCGCTTCACGACCCAGATCGAGGAGGAGTGCCCCGGGCTCGCAACGTTCATCCGCCAACCAGGCGAGCGGATGACCGACAGTGTGGCCGACGCCGTTGGCGAGCGCAAAATCGAGCGGCTTGGGGTCGAGGCCGACTCGATGACCCTGGGGCTCCGCAACGCGCTGGCCGACAAGCTCACTGGTGTCGACCTCGCCCCCACCAGCGGGTTGGTCGAGGGGCTGCGGCTTATCAAAGATCGCGACGAGATCGACAGCACCCGCGCCGCCTGCATGCAGGCCAAAAGGGCGTTCGAGGTCGTGCGGGCTGGCTGGGACCCGGCGATGACGGAGCTCGATGTCGCCCACGAGTTGGAACGCCAGGCCCGTCGGTTCGGCGCTACGAAGCTCAGCTTCCCGCCGATCATCGCCGTGGGCGAACGGGCCGCGTTGCCGCACGCCATCCCCACCGACAAGAAGATCGGCGACGCCCCGTTCACGCTGATCGATTGGGGCGCCGACGCCGGCCCTTACATCAGCGACCTCACGCGCATGGTCTGCATGGGCAAGCCGTCGGTCAAGTTCACCAAGATCTACAACTTGGTGCTCAAGGCCCAGGTGGCGGCGATCGAGGCGATCCGCCCCGGCGCCATCTGCGAGGACGTCGACGCCGTGGCGCGCAAGATCATCACCCGTGGCGGCTTCGGCAAGGAGTTCGGCCACGGCTTGGGCCACGGCACCGGCCTCGAGGTCCACGAGGCGCCGCGGTTCTCCCGCGGGCAGAAGACCGAGTTGCGGCCCGGCATGATCGTCACGGTCGAGCCGGGCATTTACTTGCCGGGCTGGGGCGGAGTCAGGATCGAGGACGATATCCTGGTCACCAAGACCGGATTCGAAGTCCTCACCGACGTGCCCAAACGGCTTGAGGAGTGCGTGGTTTAGGCCCGGCAGGGCAGGGGAGGGGAGGGGAGTCAGCCGGGGCCACGGGCTCCGCCCCCGGCCCGTGGTCCCTCGACCAACTCCTTCGCTCCTAGTCTCGCGTCCCGCTCATCTCGCGCCACGCCCCCTAAGGGGCGTGGCGCCTTCGCTCGCGTCAGCCGATCGAGAAACGCCTCACTCGGCGTCCTGCTCGATCACGACCGTGTCGAACAGCTTGTCATCGAGGTCGAAGCTGCGGATCTCGAGCGTCGGTCCGTTGACGTGGGCCATCACGTAGTGGTGGCTGCGATGAACCCGGTTCTGGAAGAACGGCCGGCTCGGTCCGGGCGTCTCGAGATTGCCGCCGCCGCCGCCAACGATCATGTAGACCGGGCCGTCTTTAGCCACGGCGCGGTTGCCCTTGACCGGCCAAGTCCGCTCGTACGAGTGGATATGGCCGTTCCACACCACGTCGACGCCGTGCTTGTCGTACAGGGCCGAGAGCTGCCGTGCCCGCAGGTCGCCACGCTCGCTCTTGTTCTGCTTCCAGAGGTCGCCGTAATCGTTCTCGTCCGACGAGTAGGGCGGGTGGTGGTGGCAAACAAACTTCCACTGCGAGGTCGACTCGGCAAGCCGCGCGTCGAGCCACTCGTACTGCTCCGACCCGGGACCGACATTGCGGTTCGTGTCGATCATGAAGAAGTGGGCGTCGCCGTAATGGAACTCGTAGTAGTACTCCGGGTCGGGCAGCGACATGTACTCGTAGTAGTTGCTGGCGTTCTGCTCGTGGTTGCCGAGCACCGGGAACATCGGCACGCGCGAGATCAACTCGCTGGCGCCGGGAAAGAAGTGCTGGGTCCAGTGCACGTCCTTCACGCCCTGGTCGACCAAGTCGCCCGGGTGAAGCAGGAAGCTGGGCCGCTGGGCCCAGGCGTGGCCGGCCAGTTTGGCGCACACGATCGGGTTCGCTTGCGTGTCGCTGATGATGGCGAAGGCGAACGGGGTCCCCTCGTTCACCGCCGTGGAGAAGGTTGAAACGCGGCTGCCGATCGATTGATCAGAGTCGTCCTTCGTCTCGACCCGGTAGAAGTACTGCGTCTCCGGCTCGAGGCCCTCGATCCGCACCTCGTGGATTTCGGCGTCGTCGGCACTAGCCGACTGTTCGCACTCGTCGGTCTCGCCGTAATGCACGACCGACGTGCCGCTCAGCGAGGTCTGCCACATGACGGTCATCCCCTCTTTGGTGCCGTACTGCAGGTAGGGCGAGACAACCATCGAGAGCGAGTCTTGGCGGGCGTCGCGCTTCAGCGTCACGAGCGAGCGGTTGTGCTCGAACTCGTGCGCGACCCAGGCCTTCTTGGCGGCGAGGTCGTAAACGCTCACCTCGCGCAGCCGGCCGCGGAGCGGCGGGCGGGCGGTGTCGCCCGAGCCGCCGAGCACCACGCGTTGGCGCTCGGCGTAAACTAGGTCGCCACGGGCGTCCTTAGGCTCCGAGGCGTCGAGGCGCCCGTTGACGTACAACTCCGCCGTTTGGCCGTCGTAAACGCCGACCACGTGGTACCACGAGCCCTTCTCGTAAGGGGTGGCCCCCTCGACTTGCGTCTGGCCCGCCTCGGAGGTGGCGAGGTCGAGCGTGAAGCACTTGTCGTTGTAGCCCAAACGCCAAGCGATCGAACCGTCCTCGGCGACCGCCGCGGCGACGCCGCCCACCTCTTCGGCCTCGTCGATCAACACCCAGGCCGAGACGGTCATCTCACGCGTGGGTAGGTACTCAGAATCGGCTCCGAGGGGCGCGGTCTCGGCCGGCCCGGCGCCTGTCATGTCGAGCGACTGGCCGTGGGCGTCGTTGGCGATGCGCCCCGCCTCAGGGAGTTGGGCGTCGGGGCCAAGCCGGGCGTGGCACACCTTGCCATCGATGCTGCGGCTGGTCATCGCCCAGTGGGCGATTGGGTCGGGGCCTTGGTGGGCGAGGGCCAAAGACGCCGCGCCGCATAGGAGCAAGTATGTCGCCAGTGTGAAGGTGCCGTGCCGAGTCATTGCTTGATCCGTCGATAGGAATAATTAAAAGCCGCCTGATTGAGTCGCGTTCATCGCGACCGGGCGGGGGGGATTTGCTGGAAATCGGCCACGCTCACCTCGTACAACTGCGCGGTCGCCTCGTCGGCGAAGAGGATCGTGTTCGGCCCGTCGAAACAGACCGCCTCGACCTGGTCTCCGACGATCGGAAGGCGGCCGATCGGCCGAGCGAGTGGGTGGTCGTGGTCGGTCGAATCGAACAGCCAAAGCGTGTCGTAAGTGGTGAGCACGACTCGCGAGCCGTCCGGCAGCGCGTCGGCGCCAACCGCCTGGCCGCCAAGCTCGATACGCTGCAACGGTTCGAGTTCGTGGACCATCCCCTCACGGAAGTCGTCGAGCCGGTAAACCTTGGCGGCAGTGTCGCTGCGGTGCTTGGTGACCATGTAGAGGCTCTCGCCCAGGGCAAATACCGCCTCACAGTCGTAGTTGAAGTCATCGCTCGGGGCGGGGATCGCCGGCTGGTCGGGGTAGCGGACGAAAACCTTCTTGCGGAATGTCGTCCGGCCCGCGAATGGCGACGGCTCGTCGACGAAGTACAACACCAGATCGCGGCGGTCGTTGCGGTTGTTGCCGACATCGGCCACCACCAGCCCCCCGTCGTGCATGACGGCGATGTCCTCCCAGTCAACGTTGATCGCACCGCCGATGTGGACCCCTGGCGTGTCGGCGTAGCGCTCGCTGCGATGCACCGACCCGTCCCGCCGCACCGGGTAGACACGCGGCTCGTCCCCCGAGTCGTTCTGCATCCAGAACAGGTCCGGGGTGGTGCGGCTGCGGACGATGCCCGAATTCTCTCGGGCGGGCCCCTCGCCGAGCGAGCCGATTAAACGTTGATAGGCGGGCGGTGTGTCGTTCGCCACAGCCTGAGCGTCCGACGACCGGGACGGGGCAGCCGCCAAGCAAGCCAACAGGAGCACGCAGCAGTCAATATTCGGTCGTCGTATCATCGTCGCTCCCTTCGACTCTAGCACCACGCGACCGGCACACGAGCATGGAGCCGATTGCCATCGCCGAAGGCACGAACATCGCCGGCTCGGGAACGACGTGAGTGAGCGCTCGCCCCAAGGCGGCGCCGAGGGTCGGGTTTTGATTGTTGATCAGGGCCCAATCTTGCAGGTCGGTCACGCCGTCGTAATTAGCGTCGCCGCGGGCGTAGCGTTCTTCGATCGATCCGCCGCCGCGGACGAGCCAGCCGGCGAGGAACGTGGCGACATCGTCGGCGTCGGGGTCGCCCGCGCCGTTGCCGCTTAGCACGCCGTCGCCGTTGAAGTCGCCCACCACGCCGGTGGGGGGCGGCACGACGAGCCCCCGCACGGCGCCGTCCATCTCGGCGAGAAACGGGTCGATCCCCAGGTGCCACAGCGCGGTCGACGCCACGTCGCGGAGCGAGCCGCGTTGCATTGGCGCCCCCGGCGCGACGCTCGGCCCGCTCACCACGAACGGCACCTCCCAGTTCGGCAGACCCTGGCTAGCGAAGTGGCCGGTCGATCCCGGCGCGGCGCCGTGGTCGGCGGTGACGATCACAAGCCAGTCCTCCTCGCCCGCCACGACGCCCGGCCGGGCGTTCATCGCCGCGATCACGTCGCCGATCAGGCTGTCGGCCATCTCGATCGCCGCGGTGTGCTGGGGCCCGCCCCAGCCGTAGCCATGCCCCGCGCCGTCGACCTCGTCGAAGTGCAGGAACACGGCGTCGGGGTCGCCGTTCTGCATGAGCGACACGGCGGCGCTGCGCACGGCGGCGTCGGAGGTCGGCTCGAGTTCGAAGTCCGTGTGCTCGTCGGGGGTGATCTCTGTGTTGATCGGCGCCCAGTGCGAGATCGACGCGGTAAACAGGTTCGGGTCGTGCCCTTTGACGCGTTGGAAGAAGTGAGGGTACTGGTCGAAGTGGGCGCCGGCGAAGCTGTTGTCAATCACCCCGTGGTGCTCGGCCGACGCACCGGTGACGATCGTCGACCAGTTGACGCCGCTGGCGCCGTAGCCCTCGGGCGGATCGGGCGTGAGCGCCCCCTCGTTGTAAAAGTCGTACCGCACGGCGCCGGCCGCGGCGAGCGCGTCGATCGCCGGCGTGGCGGCCGGCTCGACGTACTGGCCACCGGCGCCGTCGACGCCGATGATCAACACGTGCTTGCTGGGCTCAGCGGCGGCGTATTGGGCTGATACGAACAGCAGGCACTGAGCAAAGCAAAAGGCGAAGGCAGGAGAAACACAAGTTAGGTTCATAGAGTGGCAATCACAGGAGGAAACGGAAGCAAAGCGGCGACGAAGGCCCACGGCTTACAAACGGACGCCGCCGCCTGTTTCGTAGGTCTGGCTGGCGCGGGTGCCGATGTCGCTCCACACTTGCTCGTCGATGCTATCGATCACCGCCTCGGTGTGCCCGTCGACGTAGGTCATCATGACCACTCCCGGGTGGAGGCTGCTGAACGAGAGCTGCAACGCCTGGCAGTCGGGCTTGTCGGGACCGGCGTTGCAGATCGCCTTGTTTTCCGAAGTAACGAGCCCCAGGTTGGGCGGCACGCCGGTCGAACCGAGGAACTCGGAAACGTCGAGGAAGCTGGCGCCGCGGGCGGTATCGATGTCGTCGCTGCCGCCCCACCAATGGTCCTTGCGGTTGCCTTCGAGGGCCTCGTTCGTGGTGCCGTCCTCTTCGATCGCTTGCCAGTCGTGCGCCGCCTCACCGATGATCGCCGTTTTCGATGTGCCGTCGGTGATCTTCCGCAGCGGGATGCTGCCGGTGCGAATGTCCTCGATCCAGTGAACACCGACCAGCGTGCCATCGGCTCCCTGGTACGCCGGGTTGTCGCTAGGCGACTTCTGGACCCTGAGTTCGTAGGAGGGGTACTGCCGCGTGACCAAGCCACTCGCGACGCCGATGTAAGAGATCGGCACCCGCCTCATGACCCAATAGTCGTCGTTCGAGACTTCGGTTTGGTGAGGCGGGAGATTGGCGGAAGGGCACCGCAAGGCGGCGATCACCACCTCAACGCCTCGCACGTTCTTGTACTCCTCGGGAAGGTCCGCCGAATCACCGTACTGGCCTCCCGGGTAGCCCCACTGGTGAGATCCGTCTTCCCCCGGATCGGTGGCGAACTCGAACAGGTCAAAGACCGTTTGGCCTTCCATGTAAGGCTGGATGTAGGCTGACCAAGAACTCCCCTCGCCCATCAACGCCCCGGGAGGGAGCTTCCTGTTGGTCCCTTCGTAGTTGAGCAGCGCCAGACCGATCTGCTTCTGTTGGCTAGTGCATTGCGACCGCCGGGCGGCTTCGCGGGCGGCTTGCACGGCGGGCAACAGCAGCGCCACCAAGATGCCGATGATGGCGATCACCACGAGCAATTCGACCAGCGTGAAACCCTGTAGTTCCGTGCGGCTTCGCGGGGAGGCGTAGCGTGCTGACAGGGACATTGAAGAACTCCTTGTTAGTTGGGGGGGTGATCCGAGCATCCACTCGGTCATTCTGACGCCGACGGCTCGAGACCGTGGGGCGTTCAAGCGCAAGATGTTTGACGAACTCGCCGGGTGTTCACACACGCAGCGGCGTTGCTTCGCCCGTTCGCCCAGCTTCGCGCCGGCGGCGCCGACCGGCGGCCGCCAGGCCGGCGAGCAGCAACGACAGCGAGCCGGGCTCGGGCACCAGTTGGCCAGCGATCAGCCGCGCGGCGGCGGTGGCCGTCGAGGGGCTGGCGTTATGCAGGATCGCCCAGTCCGACAGGTCGACCCGGCCGTCGTAGTTAAAGTCGCCCATGCCACGGGTCTCGAGGTCGCCGACCACGAACGTTTGCTCCACGTTGTAGGCGTCGGTCCACTCGAGCTCTTTGACGGACATCCAGTTGGCGGCGAACAGGTGGGCGTCGGCGAGCGTGACGTCGTCGTCGCCGTCGAGGTCGCCGGCGGTGGTCGGCTTGAACGCGGCGGCGTAGCCGTTGTCGTTCTCGAACACGTAGTCCGGGAACAGGTTGTCCGCGTTCTGGCCCATGACGAACATCTCGAGGTCGTCGACCACGCCGTAGAAGAAGTGATCGTTGCCGTACGCCGGGCTGCCGGTGTTGGCGCCAACAACCAGCGGGCTGACGTCCAACCCGCCCGGATCGGGCGCCGGCTCGTCGCTCGTGACGTCTTCCTCGATGTTGTACTTTCCGAGCGCGGCGGCGGTGGCCACGCCATTGATGTACAGGATCGAGCCGCTGCCGGGGCCGAATTCACGCACGACCGACAGGTGGGTCCACTGGCCGACCTCGGCCGTCACGCCGCTCGGGTAGTCGAAGACGTTCTCGAAATCCGAGGCCGGCTGGCCGTTGAGCGTGGCGAGGGCCTCAATCCGCTCGCGGTCGTAGGCGTACCGCATGGCGAACTCGCCGTCGGTGTTGATCATCACGCCGTGCTGGTTGGTGTCCATCACGATGTGGGCCTCTTCGCCGGTGTCGATCGCCGTCGGCTTGACCCACAGCTGGAAGCCGCGGTCGCTGATCAGGTCGTAGTTGATCGTGCCGCCTTGCTCGTAGACGGACGAGGGCGAGTACTGCGGGTAGTTGAGCGCTTCGCGGTAACCGGTGTGGAGGTACTGCTTGCTGAAAGCCGACCCGGGGCCGCTCGGGTTGAGCGCGATCCCCAGTCCGCTCGACGCCGGCGCGTTCGAGCCGGCGAGCATGTCGGGCCGGTCGCTGACGGCCACGTACTTCGGCACGCCGATCGTCGGGACGGGCCCCTGGGGCAAGAGCGAGATGATCTGGTTCATGCCCGTGTCGCCCGCGCTGTCGATCGAGATGCCCCCGGGGGAGTTCTGACCGACCACGCCACCGGCCGTGGCGTTCTCTCGTGAGTCGTCGCCGAACGTGTAGTCACGGTCGAGTGTCACCTGGGCCTCGGCCTGCGGCGCCGCGACGCCGGCGAGGGCCGCGGCCGCAACGACGACCGGCGTCGCCCGACGGCGCACGGCGGCTAGCGCCGTGGCAGCCAAGGCAAGCAGCGCGGCCGATCCCGGCTCGGGGACCGCCGAAGACGGCCCACTGACCGCGGCGCGGGCGCCGTAGTTCTGCACCCAGCGGTCGTAGTCGGCGATGTCGACGCCATTCTGGCCGTCGCCGTTGTTGCTCAACGCGTTCTCGTTGGGATCGCCGAGGTTGTCTCGCCACACGGTGAAGTCGGCGGCGTCGACCGATCCGTCGTTGTTGTAATCGCCAGCCAGACCGGCCGAGGCGTCGTAGAAGTACTCCACGTCCTCCGGAGCGACCTCGACAAGGTCGCCCGTGTCCAGCAGGTATGAGAACCGCACGTCGCGGTCCTCGGGGCTCGTGAGCGTGTCGAAGATCACGCCGAGCGGCGCCGAGTTGACCACACCGGGCGTGGTCGAGGTTTCGTCGGCGAACGCCGTGTCGCCAAACAGGAAGGCGTCGGCGAACAGGTGGTCCGAGGTCTCGGCGTCGGAGAGGCTCTCCCACTGCTCTCCCTCGGAGTCGCCCGCCGTGGCGCCGGCGTCCGGGCCGTCGGCCGGGTCGAGGTCGGCGCCGGCCAAGCCGGTCGCCAGGTCGCCCCGCAGCACGCCGTTCTCGCTCTCGACGCCGAGGTACTCGATCGCGGTGGTGATCGAGTCGTCCGCCTCGAGGAAGCCCTCGCCGTTGTAGGTGTTGATCCGCAACTTCAGCGGGTTCGACGGCACCGCGACCGAGATGTTGTCGATCGCCCACCACCAGTCGTTCCACGCCCCGGTCATGCCGAACTCGAGCTGCAGCTCGGTCGCCGAGCCGTCGTACATCAGGTCGATGCCCGACACCCGCTCGTTCTCTTGACTGGGGTCGTAGGTCGGCGAATCGGGGTCCGACTCACGGCGGAAGACCTCTTGGAACAGTCCCCCATCGAAGCTGACGTTCACGTGAGCCGTTTGGTTGTTGTTCTCGTCGAGATCGTCTTCGAACTCATTGCCACGCCAAGACGAATCGAACGACAGCTTGATCCGCCCGGCCGGGGTTCCCGCCGGGATCGAGATCGTGGGGGTCGTCACAAAGGCGTCGTACAGGTCGTCCGGCGTGAAGCCTTGGGCGATGTCGTCGCGTTGCGGGAGGTTCGGGTCCGCGATCAGCAGCGGATCGGGGTCGGTGTCGTCCCACTCGTCGGGGTCGGCCACCATCACCACGCCGCTGCCACGGGTGAAGTCGCTGCGGCCCTGGTCGTCGGCCTCGAACCACGCCGCCTTGTCGACAAACGCCCAGTCGGCCCAGTCCGAGATGCCGTCGGTCTTCGGGTCGACGCCGGCGTAGGCGGGGCCGACGCCGGGGACGTCGTCGTTCGCGTTCGTGTTGTTCCAGGCGCCGTAAATCGGGTTCGTGAAGGTGTTGGTCCACACCTCGTCGCCGTCGACGTCCTCTTCCTGGAAGGCGCCGAGAACCGCGCTCTCGAAGTCTTCCTCGTACAGCTTCAGCTGAGCGCTGGCCGTGCCGCAGCAGCAGGCGATCGCCAAGACCGCCGCGAGCGGAGCCGCGCGACGCAGGCCGCGAGGCGCCAGCACCGCTGCAACGGCGAACAGCGCGAGGACCAGGGCCCCCGGCTCCGGCGCCGACAGGGCGGCAGCGAAGGCGCCCTCGCCGTTCGCCGCGTCGAACGACGACTGGAACTGCTGGAAGTCGAGCGAGTCGTGCCGCTCGTCGTCGTTCAGGTCGCCCAGGGCGTAGCGCTCGGCGCGGGTCTTGCCGAGCATGCTCTTGCCGAAGCCGGTTTTGAACTTCTCCCAATCGAGCAGGTCGATCTTGCTGTCGTAGTTCAGGTCCAGGAACTCGTAAGAAGTCGGTTCGATGACGCCCTCATCGTTCTCTTGCTCGTTGCCGATGAACTCAACAAGGCCGGGGATCGGCTCGTCGCTGCCCGCGACCAGGTACTCGAACGCCACGTCCGACTCGTCCAAGTAGAACCGCCGCCAGACGTCGCCGAACTCGATCGAGTCGTCGGCCGCCAACGCGTCGCTGAGCAGGTTCAGCTCACTGAGGTCGTTCGATTCGTCGTCGAGCCTGGTCGCCTGCAACCAGTTGTTGGCCGGGGCCATGAAGCTCGCCTCGGCCTCCTCGAACGCGCCGGCGCCGGAGGTCACCGAGTAGCCGCGCAGGTCGACCGGGCTGCCGGTCTCATTGACGATCCGCACCTCGTTGGTGTCGCGATCCACCACGAGCTTCAGGGCCAGGCCGCTGACCGGGTTCTCGCCGGTGAACACCTCGAGGTTGTCGAAGGCCCACCACCAGTCGTTGGCCGCGTCGAACAAGCGGAACTCGAGCGACACCTCGGTCGCCCCGTCGGGGATGCTGAAGTCATGCCCGCCGTTGAGCGTGTCGTCGATCAGCGAGATCAGCACCGCCTCGTTGGGGGCGTCGTCCTTGAAGAACGGGTTGGGGACCTCGTTCTCGTCCTCTTCCTGCGACTCGTACCGAAGCAGCTCGTACTGCGTGCCGAGCGAGTCGTTGAACGTGGCGGTGAGGCTCGCCTTCTGGTTGTCCTCCGGGCGCCACGAAGAGTTGAAGAAGATCTTCACGTCCTCGCCGCTGGGGGCGCCGCTCAGGTTGATCGCGGGGGTCAGCAGACGCGCGTCGTAGTCGCCGTAGTCCGAGGGGGAATCAACGCCGCTGAAATCCGGGAAGTCGTCCCACTCGTCCGGGTCGGCCACGGCTACAATGCCCGAGCCGCCGGTGAAGAACTGCCGGTCTTGCCCGCCGGCCGAGTCGACCCACCATTCTTTGCTAACAAAGCTCCAGCCCTCGTACTCCGCCACGCCAACGTTGGCGATCCCGTCGGTCGGAACCCCCGAATCATCGACGGTCCAGCCGGCGGGAGGGGTCTCGGTCCAAGCCTCGTTCGATCGGCGTTCCGACTCGAACGTGACCACCGGACCGAGCACGAGCGACTCGAAATTCTCCGAGAACAGACTCACCGACTGAGCCGAAGCGGCGTTCAGGGTGAGCAGCGTGATTAGCGCGGCGCCGGCGCCTAGGGCGAGCGACTTGAGCGACATGGCGTACAGTTCCTGGGTGGGAGGGAGGCCGTTGTTTGAGTGGCACACGCCAAATTGCGCGGCCGTCGGCGTCGTGAAGGCGGGTCGAAGTTTGCCGCGAGGAAAGCGGTGCGAGAGGGCCCGCCGTATGGGGCCGTTTCGCAGCGCCTCCGCCGATGGGCGGGGCGTCGTGGGGTCTGTCCAGCGTGAGGGGAGCGCCCCCGCCGGCCCTGGCGGCCGGCGGGGGACTGCTGCCCTGAGGTGTCGTTACGAGGCTGAGCCGTTGCGACGACGGCCCACCAGGCCGAGAGCCGCCAGCGAAACCAGCATCAGCGAGCTCGGCTCGGGAACGGCTCCAACGCGAACGTTGTCGATCGCCCACCACCAGTCATTCGTGCCGACGTACGAGAACGCGAAGGTCGCGGTCGAGGCGCCTTGAGGATCGACGACCAGCGAGACCTTCTCGCTAAGGGCGTCTTCCTTGAAGTAGTTCTCATCGCCGCCGCTCGACTCCCAGCGGAGGATCTCGACCGGGCCGGCGCCGAGGTCGACCGTCACGATGGCCGCTTGGCTGTCTTCCTCACGCCAGCTCGAGGCGAACTCGAGAACCAGCTGCTGCTCAGCGTCGAGGCCCGAGATGTCGATCGCGGGGGTCTCAAACATCGTCTGCATCTCGCCCTGCGACTCGGGGTCGCCGACGTCGTCCCAAACGTCGCCATCGGCGACCGCCACGGTGCCCTCGCCGTCGATGAAGTCGGCGCGGCCGCTGCCAAGCTCGCCCCAGAAGTCTTGCGAGGCGAAGCTCCAGCCCTCGAACTCGAAGGCGCCGAGGTCGTCGTCACCCTTGACGGGGTGCTCGAACTCGCGTCCCCAACCGGTCGGCTGGGCGCTCGTGTAGGCGTCGGCGATGGGGGCGGATTCGGCGTCGTCACCGGCACGCTTGACGATCGGGAAGCCGTCGCGCTCGTTGACGCTGTCACCGAGCGTCACGCCCTCGAAGTCTTCGAGGTAGGCGTTCACCGGCAGACCGCCGCCGTCGAGGCTGGCGACCTGCACGTTGTCGATCGCCCACCACCAGTCGTTGGCGGCGTTGGCGTAGTTGAAGACGATCTCCACCGAGCTGGCGCCCGACAGCTCCGGCGACAAAGCCGTGAACAGGTTGTAAGTGAGCACCTCGTCGACGTTGTCGCCCTTGAAGCTGGGGTTGGGCGTGGTCTCGGCCTCGTCCAGGAACTCCTGCGAGTCCCAGCTGTCGATCGGCATCAAGGTGCTGCCGTCTACCAGGGCGTAAATCTCGACCGACTGGTTGTTCGTGTCGTTAAAGGCGGGGTTCTTGTGGCCGTCGTCGAAGGCCTCGGCGCGCCAGCTGCTGTTGAACTGCAGTTGGATGCCGACCGTCGTGTCGACCGCCACGCTGCGGCTCTTCAGGCCCGAGTTGAAGTAGCCGCCGTTGACCGCGTCGTCCGGATCGCCGAGGTCGAAGTACTCGTCGCCGTCCACCACGGCAACGTTACCCGAGGCGCCGGCGAACAACTCGCGGTCCTGACCGCCCGCGGCCCGCACCCAGAAGTCCTTGTCGGCGAAGCTCCAGCCTTCCCATTCGTCGACGCCGTAGTCGGCTACGCCCTGGCCGGGGACGCCCGTGTTGCCCGAGGTGGGGGCGCCGAGGTACGTGCCGAGCGTGTTGTCGACGGCCCAGCCGGTCGGGCCGGTGTGCGTGAAGGCGTTGGGGATGGCCGAGGTGTTCGGGGCCGTGGCGAGCTCGGTGACGGGCGAGGCGATGGTCGCGCGACGCACGTTCACCGATTCGCCCAGCACGAGGCTCTCGAAGTCTTCTTCGAGCAAAACCGAGCTGAAATCAAACGCCCGGGCGTCGGCGGCGGCCGTCGCCGTCAGCGCTAGGCACAACAAAAACCAGTGTTGTCGCTTCATCAGACATTCCTTGGACGGGTTCGAAAGGGGTCGTGGTTCACGTGATGCGGCGCTCGGGAGCGAGCCGGCCGGAGGACTCTGTCGGTCCCCCGGCGCCGGCTCAGCACGATCGTTGCGACCCGCCAAGGGGTCCGATCTCCGACGCCTGACAGACTTTCCTTGCGCAATGTGAAGAACGCATGAGTCGCAGTGTCGAAATCCCGACAAGCAGGGAATCTTCACGGTTTCTGAACGTTAAATTTGACGCCATGCGCATCGCTCAAATCGATTCGACACTTGGCTTAACCCCCGCCGGTGGGCCCGACAGGATCTCTGCAGCCGCTGAACCCTTGGTTTGCCGCATGAAGGCGACGCAACTGAAAATCAGTCCCGCCGCCCCAATCGTGCCGAGCACGTAAGCGAGCATCCGCAAAAAATCCAACTCCGTGGCGCCGCGCACCGTGAGGTCTTTGCCGAGTTGCAACGCAACGCTGCCGGTGTAGCCAACCGCGTCGGCCAGATAGATGCCGAAGACGGCCGTGCCGACGAATCCGGTTTGTGCGATCACACGATCGAACAGCACAGAGCCGAACGGGACGTAAGCGAGGTAGGCGCCCAGGCCGATGAGCGTGACCCACCAGAAGCCACTGAGCAGCCCGAGGTCGAGCAACAGCGTCGCCGCGGCGACCATGACGAGCCCCAAGGTCATCACGCCGAACGTGGCGACCAGCCCGCGGCGGTTGTCGCTAATGCGGTAGAGCTGCGACAACACCGCCATCACCCCGAAGGCGACAAACAACTCGGCGTTGGAAACGATCGAGCGGTGGGCGTCGTACTGGTAGCCGAGCTGGGTGAAGATCTCGACCACGTAGTTGTCGCGGTAGTCGCGGAACGCCGTGAGCAGAAAATAGGCCGCGAGCGCGGCGCAAATGCCCGTGGCGTATCGACTTGCGAATCGACGCCGGGCCGCGTGCCCCATCGGCTCACGAGCCGTGCGGGCGCCCCGGTCGGCATCGGTCGGCTCGGGGATCTGCTCCAGCAACCAGGTCGACAACACGAACGGGGCCAAGAACAAAGCCCCGGTGACTGCCGGCATCCAGTACTCCCCGACCGGAGGCAGCGGGTTCGGCAGCGCCAGCCCCCAAGATTCGGGCGTTGGGAGCGGGAAGTCGGCGCCGGCCAGCACCGCCCGGCCGACATCCTTCACCACGCCGCTCGCGACGATGTAGGCGCAGCTCAGGCCGGTGAGCAGAAGCTCGGAAACCCGCCGCCCCTCGAGGTACAACACGACCAGCCCCCACACCATGCCCAGCGGCAGACCGTTGAGGAAGATCGCGGCGGCTTTCAGGTAGGGCGACCCGTTGGGGGCAAGCCCGAACAGCACGAGCGCCCCCTCGGCCGCCAGGATGAGGCCGATCAGCATCGCGAATCGCCAGCGGCGCCCGGTCTCTGAACAGACCCACACGCCGAGGTACTTCGAGAGGGCGTAGCCCAAGATCTGCGAGACGACCAGCAAGGTCTTCTGCTCGATCGGTTGCCCGAAGAACAGCGGCGCGTCGCCGACGAAGGAGGCCGCGGCGAACGGCTTGCGGAACGCGTACATGCAAAAGTACGCGCTGAACGCGGTGGCGATGGCGAACAGGTTCAGAACGCCGCCCGAACGCCGCTCGAGCCACCGAGTCACGGGTGATCTTGTGCGGTCCAAGGAATTGGGGATCGACTCCACATGCGGCCTTCGGTTTGTCTTGCTGATACGTGAGTCGCAAGAACCTATCGCCCTAACATGAAGAACCTGTGAATCCCACGATCTGGCGCAGAGCGTCAAACGAATTGCGCTCTCTGTGACTCGCGGCCGCGCCTTGGCTGATAGGCTTACGCCTTCGATCAAGCCGCACGTGTGTCTCGCTGCTGACGACGAGCCCCTCGATTAGCGGCATACTGACAAGCTATTTTTGATTCCCCTGCGAAAGGCGACGCCGCGAGATGGCCGAGACCGAACAATTGACCGCCGTGACCATCTCCGCCGAGGTGCTGCGGCTCTTCCGGGCTGGCGGGAACTCGCTCTACGGCGGCGAAGCGGTAACACAGCTCGAGCATGGTCTGCAGGCGGCCATGCTGGCCGAAGAAGAGGGCGCCTCGAGCGAGCTGATCGTGGCGGCGCTGGTGCACGACATCGGGCACCTGCTGCACGACCTGCCGGACGACGCCCCGGACCAAGGGGTCGACGACGCCCACGAACGGCTTGGCGCCGATTGGCTGGCCGACCGTTTCCCGCCCGAGGTGCTCGAACCGGTGCGACTGCACGTCGACTCGAAGCGTTACCTCTGCGCCACCGAGCCGGGCTACTACGAGGAGCTCAGCGAGCCTTCGCGGGTGAGCCTCGGCCTGCAGGGCGGCCCGATGAGCGAAGAAGAGTGCTTGGCGTTCCGCGCGGGCGAGCACTACGAGTCGGCCCTGCGGCTGCGGCGCTGGGACGACACGGCCAAGATCGACGGCCTCGAGACCCCCACTCTCGAGCATTACGCCGCTCACATCGAGCGTGTCGCCCTCGTGTCTGAATGAATATTGGCGCGGCCCCACGGGCCTTGGAGCAAGAGAACTGATCGGTCAGCGAGAAGGCGAGCGTTGCATGGCGGAGCGAGTGGCGGTTGTTGGCGCGGGCATTGTGGGTGTCGCCCACGCGTGGCGTGAAGCGGCGCGCGGGCGGAGCGTCACGCTCTTCGAACGCGACCCTCGCGCGCAGGGCGCCTCGGTCCGAAACTTTGGCATGGTCTGGCCGATCGGCCAGGCGCCCGAGTTGATCGACACTGCGCTCTCGAGCCGATCGCTGTGGCGTGAGTACCTCGACGCAACCGGCGCATGGGGCCACGAGCTCGGCTCGCTACACGTCGCCAACCAGCAGGACGAGCTGCGGGTCCTCGAGGAGTTTGCCGCAGCGGGCCCCGACCTGGGATACGACTGCCGTATGCTCAGCGCCGCGGAGGCGCGACGCGCATCGCCGGCACTCGACCACGAAGCCACGCTCGGCGCGTTGGCCAGCCCGACCGAGATCGGTGTCGACCCACGCGAGGCGATTGCGGTAGCCCCGGCGTGGCTCGCCGAGCGCTACGGCGTTGAGCTCGAGTTCGGCGCGACGGTCGTCGACATCGACATGCCGCGGCTGCAAACCGCCGACGGGCGCCGCTGGGAGTACGACCGGGTGGTGGTCGCTTCGGGCGCCGACTTCGCCACGCTCTACCCCGATGCGTTCGCCACGGCCAGCCTGCTGAAGTGCAAGCTGCAGATGATGCGCACCGGCGCCCAGCCCGAAGGGTGGCGCCTCGGCCCGATGCTCGCCAGCGGCCTGACGTTGCGGCACTACCCCACGTTCTCAATCTGCCCCGGGCTCGCCGCGCTCAAAGAGCGTATCGCAAGCGAGACGCCCGAACTCGACAAGCACGGCATCCACGTGATGGCCGCGCAGAACGGCCTCGGCGAAGTGGTGCTCGGCGACTCGCACGAGTACGGCGGCTCGGCCGAGCCGTTCGACAACGAAGAAATCACCCGGCTGATGCTCCGTGAGCTGCGTAAGATTTTCGCTCTGCCCGATTGGGACCTGGCGGCGCGGTGGCACGGCGTGTACGCGTGGCGATCGGCGGGCGGGGTCGAGTTCGAGCACAAGCCGGCCCCCGGGGTCACGATTGCCCTGGTCAACGGCGGCTGCGGCATGACGATGGCCTTTGGTCTCGCCGAGCGGCGCGTGGCGCGCGGCGCCCCGGTCGGTCCGAAACAGCCGGCTTTCTTGAAGTCACGAACGACAGAGGCGATCCATGATTGAGGTTGAACCCCGGCGGCTACAAGACTCGGAGCCCCTCACGCTGCGGGCGGTCGTGCTCGACTGGGCCGGCACCACGGTCGACTACGGCAGCCGCGCGCCGATCACCGCCATCCTGGCGGCGTTCGACGAGGCGGGCTTCCCCGTGACCGAGGCCGAGGCCCGCCAACCGATGGGCCGCGCCAAGCGTGACCACCTGCAGACGCTGCTCGCGATTCCCGAGGTCGCCGCCCGCTGGCGCGACGCGAAGGGGCGCCCGTCGGAAGAGTCGGACATCGATTACCTGTACGAGAACTTCTTGCGGGTTCAGGCGGGCTGCGTCGCCGAGCACTCGGGTCTGATCCCTGGCTGCCTCGAGGCGATCGCATCGTGTCGGGAAATGGGTCTGAAGATCGGCTCGAGCACGGGCTACACCCGCGAGTTGCTCGCCGCCGTGGCGGAGCGCGCCTGCGGGGAGGGCTACACGCCGGACGTGATGCTCTCGGCTGACGATGTGTCGCCCGGTCGCCCGGCGCCGTGGCTCTGCGTGGAAAACGCGCGTCGGCTGGGTGTTTATCCGATGGCGTCGGTCGTCAAGGTGGACGACACGCCGGCCGGAGTCGCCGCCGGCCGCAACGCCGGCGCATGGAGCGTGGGTGTTGTCCAGAGCGGCAACGAGGTGGGGCTCACGCTCGAGGCCTTCGACGCTCTGGCGCCCGAAAGACGTGAGGCTGCGGTAGTGCAGGCTTGTGAACGACTCACCAAAGCCGGCGCGCACTTCCTCATCGACACGATCGCCGAGCTGCCCGCGGTGGTCGAGCGCATCAACGAGAAGCTCGTCCAGGGCGAACGCCCGTAAGCTCCAACGCCGAGCGGCTCACGCCAACTGCGGGAGCACCACCCGGTCGAGGGCGCCGCCGAGCAGGGCCAAGAACTCGTCGCAGTCCGCCTCGTTGTGGGCGATCGACAGGTAGAGCTTGGTGCCCATCGGGTTGAGGAACACGCCACTGCGGAACAGCTCGAGCATCAGCTCGCGGGCGACCTGCTTGTGCTCATGGCGGCTCGTGCGGTAGTCGCGCGGAGCCTGCGACGTGAAGGCGATCTGGGCGAGCGGGCCCTCGCCGATCACGCGTGCGTCGATCTCCCGCTCGACCAGCAGGTCACGCATCCCCTGCCGCAGGTAGCGGCCGAGCCCGTGCAGGCGTTCGTACACTCCCGGCTCGGAGAGCAGGTCCAGCGTCACGAGCGCCGCGGTGGCGGAGAGCGGGTTGCCGCCCAGCGTCGAGGCGGTCCAGACGTAAGTCTCGCCGGTGTTGCGGTCTTCGCGGGTCAGGCTCATCAGGTCGGCGGAGCCGCCGAACGCGCCGATCGGCATGCCGCCGCCGAGCGCCTTGCCGTACGCCACGAGGTCGGGGACGACGCCGTAGTGATCCTGGGCCCCGCCGAGGGCGAGCCGGAAGCCGGTGACCACCTCGTCGAACACGAGCAGCACGCCGTGGCGGCTCGTCGCCTCGCGGAGCGCCTCAAGAAAGCCCGGCTCGGGCGGCAGGCAGCGTTGCAGCGGCTCAACGATCACGGCGGCCAGCTCGCCCGCATGCTCGGCGATCAGCGCGGCGGTCCGCTCGGCGTCGTTGAAAGGGGCCACGAGCACGCCGCCGTCCAGGTGCGTGGTCAGGCCGTCGCACGACGGCTCGGCCTCGGGGTAGGGCAGGTCGGCCTGCGGGAACATGCTCGTGACGCCCACGTCGTGGGCGCCGTGATAGGCGCCCTCGAATCGCATCACCCGCGGCTTGCCGGTCGCCGCGCGGGCGAGCCGCAGGCAGTACATCGTCGCCTCGGTGCCGGACGCGCAGAAGCGCACCTGCTCGCAGGCCGGGCTGATGCGGACGATCCGCTCGGCCAATTCGAGCGAGGCGTCGGTCACGGTGGCGAAGTTCGAGCCCATCGCCAAGCGTTCTGTGACCGCGCGCACAATCTTCACATTCGCGTGCCCAACGAGCACCGAGCCCCAACCCATCGAGTAATCGAGCATGCGCCGGCCGTCGGCGGTCCACAGCCGACACCCTTCGCCACGTTGGATTACTGTCGCCAGTTCCGCGGGAAGGTTAAACTCGCCGTTGCCGCCCGCGGGCAGCACACTCATCGCCCGTTGCGACCAAGGACTGTTGGCGCGAGTGGCTGAATCGTGTGCTGCGGCGGGGCTCAGGGGGGATGTCGACTCGAACGGCATCGGACGGGTTTCCTTGTTGAGCGGATGGGTTCAAAGCCTTGGGCGCGACGGGCGCCGAGCGGCCCCCGCCACATTATCCTGCCCAGGCCGTCCCGTCGTGTGCCGTGCGCTCAGCGCCCAAGGTTTTGCGCACGGCGACGCGTCGTAGCGAAGTGACTCGCATCAAATCGGATGATTATGAATCAGATCGTCGCCACCGAAACGAAGATTCCCGCCCGCGCCGCAACGCCCCACCGTGCCGCCACGCAGCAACGCGTTGCGCTGCTGATCGACACGGCGACCACCTGGGGCGCAGGTCTCATCGAGGGGATCGCCGATTACGCGAAAGCGAACCGCCGCAACTGGCTCTTCTCGTTCGAGCCACGCGGCAAGTACGACCGTCTGCTGCTGCCCGACGGCTGGCGGGGCGATGGCGTCATCGCCCGCATCACCCACCCCGGCCTCGCCGAGCAGTTGATCAAGCGTAAGATGCCCGCGGTCAACGTGTCGTGGTTCCGCTACGGCGGCAACATCATCCCGCGGTGCAGTTGCGACGAGGCGGCGGCCGCCCAAATGGCGGCCCGCTATTTCTTCGACAACGGCTACCGCCAGTTCGCTTACTGCGCGTCGACCCTCCGGCCGAGCTACCACGACCGCCTGGGCGACGCTTTCGCCGAGGAGATCGCCCGCTCGGGTTTTCCCTGCGAGCGGTTCGATCCCGATCACGATCGGTTCGAAAAGCTCGACAGCGAGCAGCAACTCGGCGAGCTGTCGCGTTGGCTGGAGGGACTGCCGAGGCCGATCGCGCTGCTGGCGTTCGACACGATCCAGGGGCGCCAGGTCACCGAGGCGTGCTCGCAGTCGGGCCTGTCCGTGCCGGACGACATCGCGGTGCTCGGCGGCGAGCACGACGAGCTCTGCTCGCGCATCTCCTCGCCGCAGCTATCGGGCGTCGACCAGAGCCCCCAGGAAGTCGGGGCCCGCGCCGCCGAGATGCTCGACCAGCTGATGGCCGGCCAGACGCTGAAGGACTCGAACGTCGGGCTGCCTCCCAAGCGGATCATCACCCGCCTGTCGACCGACAAGGTGGCGATCCAAGACGACATGCTGGCTGCGGCCATCTTGTTCATCCGCCGGCACTTCGCCAACGAATTGCGGATCCGTGACATCCTGCACGAGATCCCGCTGAGTCGGCGGGCGCTGGAGATCGGCTTCCGCCGCCACCTGGGACGCACCCCGCGCGACGAGATCCGCCGCATCCGCGTGCAGAAGGCCCAGGAGCTGCTGTGCGACACCGATTGGCCGATCACTCGCATCGCCACCGCCTGCGGCTTCGACCGCCCGGAGCTGCTGACCCGCGCGTTCCGGCGGGAGCTCAAAGCGACGCCTTCCGAGTTCCGCCGGCGCGTGACGCAAGGCTTGGCCAAGCGTTGATTGCGGTTGGCGGTTTGGGCTCGCGAAAAGGATCGCTCTTGGATCGCTATGTGGATAGTCTTGCCCGAGCGACCAAGCACCGATTAGCGCGCCGCTCGCAAGGAACGACTCCGTATTTGAATCGGCACTTTTCTAAAGTTGGAGCCGGCGAATCAGGCCTGAGGAAGAGCCAGCCGGCGGCTTCTCATTGCTTCGCGTTCCCCGCTGGGGTTGCTATATTTGAGTCGTGTTCGTCGTCTCGGCAAGCCGGACGACTCGCTCTGTGGAGTGGAAGATTCGTCCCCTGCAACGGCTCTCGATCGCGAGCAACCAATCATGTCAGATTCGACAGCCGACGCCCCGCAGCCGTTCGATCCGGACCAGATCGCCCCGGCCGGGCGTGAGCTGCTCTCGCTGGTCGCCGGCTTGTGGTGGGTCCCGCTTTTGCGCGGCATGATGCTGATCGTGCTGGGAGGTTACGCGTTGCTGACGCCCGGCCTGACACTGGTCGCCTTCGCCACGGTGCTGGGGGTCTTCGTCCTGTTTGATGGCGTGCTCGCGATTCTCGCCGGCGCCATGGGCTGGGTTGCGTCGCGTTGGTGGGCGATCGCCCGCGGCCTGCTCGGCGTGGGCGCCGCCCTGTTCGTGCTGGCCCACCCCGCGTTGGTCGGGGTGGTGGGCGTCACGACGCTTGTCCTGCTGCTCGCGATCCAGTCGATCGTTGCGGGCGTGCTGGAGATCGTCGCCGCGGTCCGCGAACGCAATCAGATCGAGGGCGAGTGGTGGCTGATCCTCGGCGGGGTCCTGTCGGTCGTATTCGGCGGCATCTTGCTGTCGCGCCCCGTGCTCGCCGGCGCGCTGCTGATCCAGGTGCTCGGTGCGTTCGCCATCGTGGGCGGCGTCGCGTTGGTCGTCGCCTCTTTGCGTCTGCGATCTTTCGGCAAGCGCCAGCAAGTGTAACGCCGTCCAACCGCTGTCAGTACGAAACGAGCATCCCGGTTCTTTCGAGAACCGGTTTTGCAGCGGGCTAGTCGTCGAGGGCGTTACGGATTTTGTCTAAACGGCTGGATCCAGATTTAAGAACCTGGGGCGCCGCCGCTACAATCTCTCTATGCCGCTCCCCCGCCGAGACGAAGTCCACCCCTCCGACCATGCCACCCGGGCGTTGCTGGTCTCTTACCAGACCGTCCGCCGTGCGATCGGCATGACGGGGCTGCTGCTGCCGCTGGCCCTGTGGCCGCTGGGCTGGCTGCTGTTTGGCGTCGAGGTGCAAGACAACATGAGCGGCTACTACCACACGCCGATGCGCGACGTGTTCGTCGGCGCCCTGTCGGCTATCGGAGTGTTCCTCTTCTGCTACGAGGGGAACGACTGGGTCGAGGACTGGACGGCCAACCTGGGGTGCGTCTCGGCGATCGGCGTGGCTCTCTTGCCGCTCGACGAGGGGAAGGACCCGCTCGATCATCAGTCGCTGGTCGGCTACGCCCACATGGCCTTCGGCGCCATGTTCTTCCTCACGCTGGCGTTCTACTCGCTCTACCACTTTCCGAGTTGGAAGTGGAAAGCCCACGAGGAGGCGCCGCACGAAGACGAGCGGAACCTCGTCTATTGGGCCAGCGGCCTCGCGATCCTCGGCAGCATGGCGGCGATGGGCGTTTACCTGGTGCTGCCCGCGAGCCTCAAGGCGCCGTTCAACCGCTACAACTTCATGTTCTGGATGGAGTGGGTCGCCGTGTGGGCGTTCGCCGCTGCGTGGCTGACTAAGGGCCGGGCGATCGTGGCCGACCTGGCGGTTGAGGTGCTCGCCCTGCCGACCGAAGCGCTCAAACGACGCGTGCGGCGCCACTGAGCCCGATCGATCGCCTGTGGGAAACGGGCGCCATCGCACGAAAAAAGCCGGGCCCCTCGCGGGACCCGGCTTTGTATCTATCCGATTGAAGCGTCCCAGGCTCACGCCTCGGCGGTCTCTTCCTTCTTCTCGTCACCGCCCTCGGCGTCGGCGATCGCGGCGCGACGGCTGAGCTTCACGCGGTCTTGCTCGTCGACGGCGATCACCTTGACCTCCATCGGATCGCCAACCTTGCAGATGTCGCCGACCGAACCGACGTAGTCGTTCGACAGCTCGCTGATGTGGCAGAGGCCGTCCTTGCCGGGGAGGATCTCGACGAATGCGCCGAAGTCCTTGACGCTGGTGACCTTGCCCTGGTAGACGCGGCCGACTTGCACCTTGGCGGTGAGCGCCTCGACGCGGCCGAGGCCTTGGGTAACGGTCGCCTCGTCCGGGCCGGCGATCGTGATCGTGCCGTCCTCTTCCACGTCGATCTGCACGCCGCAGTCTTCCTGGATGCCACGGATCGTCTTGCCGCCCGGGCCGATCAGCAAGCCGATCTTCTCCGGGTTGATGCTCGTGCGCACGAGACGCGGGGCGCTGTCGGAGGTCGACTCACGCGGACGCGTGATGGCCGAGAGCATGCTGCGGAGGATCTCGATCCGTGCCTCGCGGCTCTGGGCGAGCGTGGCGCGAATGATCTCTTCGCTGATGCCCATGATCTTCAGGTCGAGCTGGATGCCCGTGATGCCGTTCTGCGTGCCGGCGATCTTGAAGTCCATGTCGCCGAAGTGGTCCTCGTCGCCGAGGATGTCGGTCAGCAGGGTCCAGTCGTCGCCTTCCTTCACGAGGCCGACCGAGATGCCGGCGACCGGGTTGGAGATCGGCACCCCGGCGGCCATCAGGCCCAAGGTGGCGCCACAGACGCTCGCCATCGAGCTCGAGCCGTTCGACTCCAAGATGTCGGAGATCACGCGGATCGTGTAGGGGAAGTCGTCGTGGTCCGGCAGCACGGGCCCGACGCTACGTTCGGCGAGCATGCCGTGGCCGATCTCACGCCGACCGGGGCCGCGGATCGGGCGGCACTCGCCGACCGAGAAGCTCGGGAAGTTGTAGTCGAGCATGAACCGCTTGGAGTACTCTTCCAGCAGACCGTCGACACGCTGCTCGTCGCGGCCGGTGCCCAGGGCGATCGTGATGAGCGACTGCGTCTCGCCACGCTGGAACAGGGCCGAGCCGTGAACGCGGGGCAGCAGGTCGACCTCGCAATGGATCGCCCGCAGGTCCTTGCCGCTGCGTCCGTCGGGACGCTTGCCCTCAAGGATGCTCTCGCGGATGACGCGGGCCTCGAGGTCGTGGAACGCGGTCTTGAAGGAGCCCATCGTGTAGGCCCCCTCGGCGTCGGGGTCGGGGATGAACTCGGCGAGGGCGGCCGTCTTGATCGCCTTGACGGCGTCGGCGCGGTCCTGCTTGCCCTCGGTCTGCTTGGCCGCCTTCAGGTCGGCGTGGTACTTCTCGGCGAGCTTGTCGAGCAGGCCGTCGCTCTCGGGCGGCGTGTAGGGCGCCTTCTCAACGCCCATCTTCTCGGCCAGCTCGTTCTGCATCTCGCAGAGTTCGCCGATGAAGCGGTGCGCTTCCATGAGCGCCTCGGTCATCTCGTCCTCGGGCATCTCGCGGGCGAAGCCCTCGATCATGAGGATCGCGTCCTTCGTGCCCGAGACGATCAGGTCGAGCTCGCTGAACTCCAGCTCGTCGGCCGTGGGGAAGGGGATCAGCTTGCCGTCGACCTTGCCGATGCGGATCGAGCCCAGCGGGCCCTCGAACGGCATGGGCGAGATAACCAGCGAGGCCGAAGCGCCGTTCATGGCCAGCACGTCGCCGTCGTTCTGGCGATCGCTCGCCATGACGAAGTTCTGGATCTGAACCTCGTCCTGGAATCCCTCGGTGAACATCGGGCGGATCGGACGGTCGATCAGGCGGGCGGTGAGCGTTTCCTTGGTGGTGGGCCGGCCCTCACGCTTGAGGAAGCCGCCCGGGAACTTGCCCGCCGCGGCGTGCCGCTCGCGGTAGTCGCACATCAGCGGGAAGAAGTCGATGCCGGGCCGCGGGTCGCTCGTGGCGGCGGCGCTCAGCACCACCGTCTCGCCGAGTTGCACGGTGACACAGCCGGCGGCCTGCTTGGCGAGGGCGCCCGACTCCATGATGATCGTCTTATCGCCAATTTGCTTCTCTACGCGGGTTCTTTCCAACATGCTTCTCTCGAGTTCTTTCTTGGGTTTAGACGCCGATGCGGCGGTCGCCGAGACGCGCGACACGAAGGAGGGGGCGACGGACGGCTCACTAAACGAGCCGTCGGGCGTGAGACCCAGGCCACAAGGGCCGTGCCGTGGAGAACGAGGGCGCCGACAGAACCAAACGCTAAGGACAACGCGACTCACGAGCGAGACGCGTGGTGGGGAAGAGTGAGCCACGTGAAGCCGCGAAGCGTCGGTCATCGACGCCGCTGCGGACCACCTGGGTGGGCTCTTTGGGTTGGCCGTGTGGGGGCGAAGCCGGATGAAACCGGCGCCGACCGCAAGGGCGGTGCAAGGGTTACTTGCGGATGCCCAATCGCTTCAGCAGGTCGATGTAGAGCTGCGGGTTCTTTCCCTTGACATAGTCGAGCAACCGGCGACGCCGGCTCACCATCCGCAGCAATCCGCGGCGGCTGGAGTGGTCCTTGCTGTGGACCTTCATGTGCTCGGTCATCTCGATGATGCGGCTGGTGAGCAGCGCGATCTGGACCTCGGGCGAACCGGTGTCGGTAGCCTCACGCCCAAATTCTTGAACCAGCTGTTCTGTCTGCTCAGTCTTCAATGGCATCTTTAGATCCGTTTCCCGCGTGTCTGTGTCGTATCCTGCCGGGCGCTCGGCTAGTTGATTCCCTGGTGCTTCCCCTGTCAGACGGGCGTTCTTCCCGTTGGGTCTCGGCACTCCGAGAGGGTGGGGGAAGCAACCGACCAACAATCCTTGGTTGGGTTTTTGGGGCCCCGATCTACGCGGGGTGGGTGTCGCCTGCTCCTTCGGTCGCGAGCCCCAACAGCCCCAACAGGGGGCTTTGCCGGACGGCTGGCGAACACAAAACCTAACGTTAGTTTCCGGTACGCTACTGTAAGCCCCGCAGTATACCGGCGCCTGTGGGCATTGCAATGGGATGCAAGGGCCTCTTTTCGCCAGAAATAGCCTCGAATCGCCGTACCCTGGGCAAATCAGGCGGGCCTGGCGCCCTTGGGGATGTCACGAAGCCGCACGACGTTCCAGGCAAGGCCGGTTTTCTCCATCGCCAGGATCACCCAGTAAGTGAAGTCGATCTCCCACCAGCGGTGCCCCTGGCTCGCGACCCGCTGGAAGGCGTGGTGGTTGTTGTGCCACCCCTCGCCGAACGCCAGCAAACCGACCCACCAGAGGTTCTTGCTGTCGTCCGAGGTCTCGTAGTTACGATAGCCCCACAGGTGGGTGGCCGAGTTGACCATCCACGTGACGTGCAGCACGTAAACCATCCGCACGCCGGTGCCCCACAGCAGCATGGAGAGGCCCGAACGCCAGCCGCCATCGAGTCCCATCCACTGGCCCCAGTAGCCCACGGCGTACAAGGCCAGCCCGAGCACGATGTGCGAGGGCAGGAACATCTTGTGGAGCAGCACCATCATGCGGTCCTTCATCAGGTCAGCCGCGTAACGGTTGAGCAATTCTTTGTGCCACTTCTGGCCGAGATTGGGCATGAACCACGTCATATGGCTCCACCACTTGCCGTCGCGCGGCGAGTGGGGATCGCCCTCTTTGTCGCTGAAGGCGTGGTGCTTGCGGTGGTTGGCCACCCAGGTCAGAGCCGAGCCCTCGCCCGACAAGCCGCCCACGAAGGCCAGTAGCCAGCGGATCGGCTTGTAGGTTTGGAAGCTCTTGTGCGTGAGCAGCCTGTGGTAACCCATGCAAACGCCCAGCGAACCGGTCATCACCGACAAGATGGCGCAGACCGCCAAGCCCTGCCAGCTGAAGTAAAACGGTGCGGCGATCGCAAAGACATGGACCATGCCAATCCAGATCACGGTGGGCCAGTCGAGCCCGCGACGCCACATGGCCCACGAGTTGGCGGGCGGCATGGGGGTGTCCATCGCCGTGCGGCGACGCGACTTGGGGGCCGGCTTGGCGCCTCCGCGGGGCGGCCGCGTTGGAGCCGGTGTCGTCAGGGTCGCGGGACCGGCGTCGGTCGTCAGCGGATCGGATTGGGGCGTGGCGTCAATCGACATCGCGGGGAGTCTCGTTCCGTGGGGAGAGCGGGAATGCCGTTGGGCGCCGCGGGAAAGAAGACCTTTTGCTAGGCAGGGGAGCAACGCTGGGTCGCGTTGCATGGGAGAGCTTGCCTGCTACGGCCTTAGAGAAAACTGGAGTGTTCTTGGGCGTCTGTTGGGTTCGCTTGGTTGCACTCTGCCTACTAGCGGCGCCAACACGCGGGCCAAAACGCCAAGTCGTGGCGAGTCAGAGCCCCCTTACCGTCGGGGTTTGCAAGCAAAGTTGTCAAGGGCGAGGCGACTCGCCGCCAACGGCGGTCAACCGCACAACCTGTGAGACAAGCTCTCAACAAGGTGTGCGCATGTCCCTCAACTTACTAGCGACTTAAAAACACCGCTACCCCAGACGCATCGCCGTCGGCAGTCCGCACAGCCAACGCCGCCCAGGTGGGTCATGGCGTAGGGGCAGGGTGGAAGCTCTCGATACGGACCCCAGAGCGGCCGAGTTCAGCGAAAACAGCCCCACGGTCGAGCGTTCGCCACACGCTAGCCCCCCGCATGGCGTAGCTTGCCCCCGCGTCGGCGGCCGATCGTTCACCGCTGCTGATCACGACCGCCTTGGGGCGGCACCATTCGGCCAAACCAGGCGGGTCGCTGTGGGGGCTTCCGTGGTGCGGCGCCAAAAGCACGTCGCAGGCGTACGGCTCCAGGCTCAAGAGCCTCTCAAGCCCTTCGCCCTCCAAATCGCCGGGCAGCAGCACACGGCGGCCGGCGTGCTCGACTCCGAGCACCAAGCTGTTGGCGTTGTCCGGCCCGAACACCCCCAGCCGGTCGGGGTGCAGCACCTCGACAACCGTCGCCCCGCCTTCGGTGTCGCCGAATCGCAGCCGGTCACCGAACTGGAGCTCGTGCAGCGACACGCCGTGGCGTTCGATCGCGACGCGCAGCTCCCGCAGCCCGGCGCCGCGTCGCGCTTCGACGGCGTCTTCGAACATCATCGGCGAGACATAGACGGCGCCAACTTCGAAACGCTCGAGCAGCGCCGGCAGAGCGTTGTAATGGTCGACATCGGCGTGCGAGAGCACGACGCCATCGAGCCGCGTGACGCCCCGCGACCATAACACCCCGGCGATCGTGCGAGCCGTTGCTTCCGGCGAGCCGAGCGAACCGGCGTCGCAGAGCAGGGCGCCGCCGCCGGGGGTCTCCACGAGTGTCGCGGCGCCGTGGCCGACCGCCACGAACGTGCAACGCAGATCCCCTGCAGGACCCAGGGCGGCGATGAGCGATGGCGCAAAGACCAGTGCGACCCACGCCAAGGCCGCCCGCGCCGTGAGGTTAGGCCCCCACGGCCGACGCCAAGCGGCGACCGCCAACGCCAGCAAGGCATACCACGCGACGGTCGCCGTGAATCCCAACCCAACCGTGTAGAAGCTGCTCCCCGGCGTCGCGGCGCCCGCCTCCACCGCCACGCGTAAGACGCCGAGGGCGTAGTCGCACAACCACGCCGGAATACTCACCAGCCAACCCATCCTCACCGAGCCCAGCCCAAGGCCCCCAAGCAAGGCGGTGACCAATCCGGTGGAAACCGACACGGCGGTCATCGGGAAGACCACCAGGCTCAGCGGCAGGGCAACCGGCGAGAGCAGGTGGAAGGTGTGGGCCAACAGCGGCGCCGAGACGACCCACACGACACATGTCGCCAGGAGCAGCGTTCCGGCCCATCGGCCGGCGCCGCGGAGCAACCTTTCGCCCGGCGAGCGGGTCGATTCGACGAGTCGCCTGATCGGTGACTTGGGGCGTCGTTCGCGATGAGCAACCACCGTTCCGAAACCGATGAGCGTAGCGGCGGCAAGGAAGCTGAGTTGAGCGCCCGGCTCGAACAACGCGGCCGGCTTGCCAACGAGCACCGCAAGCGCCGCCACGGCTAGCGACGCGGGACCGGTCGGCAGCCGACCCACCAGAGCCGCGACACAGGCGACCTCGACCAGAGCGGCAGCGCGGAGGGCAGGGGGCCGGCCTCCCGTGAACGCCGCGTACGCCGCCACGATCGCCATCACTCCCACCACGCCCGCCCAACGGGGCGCCAGGCCGGCCCTCACGGCGAACAGCAACCCGGCGGCGATCAGCCCCACGTGCAACCCCGAGACCACCAACACGTGGAGCGAACCGGTCCGGCGGAACGCATCACGTTGCTCCTCACCCACCGCGTTGCGGTCTCCCAGCAGCATCGCTCGCGCGAGCGCGGAGTTGGCTCCGGAGAGCCGCTCGTCGAACACACGACCCATCGCCGTACGCAACGAGCCAGGCCAATCGGCAGGCGTACGCCACGCTCCGCCGCCGTCGATCACGGCGACGCACTCGGGCGCCTCACAACGCAGGCGACAGAGCCGTCGCTCCCCCCGCTCGCTCTTGGCCCAGTCGTGCTGCTTCGGGTTGGCCGCCTGTCGCACTCGATCGAGTTGGCCGTAGACTCGCACGAGGTCACCAGGCTCGCCTTCGCTCCAAACTCCGTTGACGGTAAGCACCGCGGCGCCGCTCACGGGCCGCCATCGCACCCCATCGCGAAGCCGCACGACCTGCAGGGCGAGTCGGGTCCGTTCGCCAGCGGGAATCGCCCGCAGCGCGGTGGTGGGCGGCGCCGGCGAGTGCTCGGCCGGCGAGACGAGTCGCGCTTCAAGGCAGACCGGCGACGACGCCGGTCTGGCCCAACGCGCCAGCTCGTCTTCAGCAAAGAAACGCCATTGCGTGTGGGCCCAGGCGGCGCCCGCCAGCGCGATGCAGAGCAAGAGCGTGACGCCCGAGGCCCAGCATCGTCCTCGTCGCCACAACGCGAGCCAACCCCACCACACCGCCATCGCGGCTACAAAAGCAAGGACGCCCATCGGGGCCCAGCGGTCGGCCGCCGCACCGACCACCGCGGCCAACGCAACGAGGACGATCGGCTCGCCGAACGGCGTCGCCGCCCGACGGCGCTGCTCGAGCAGCGCAGGGGACCATGGGGCGACGCGCTGACGCGGCCACTCGGTCGGGGGCGAGCTGTGGTCGTCGGCGCGGCTCACAAGGCGACGCTATTAGGGGGGCGAAACGCCTCCAATGCCCGACCGGGGTCACACGGCCCGGAGCCAGCCCACCATGGCCTCGTCGACCGTCCAGGGTAGCAGATCGTCAGGCTCGCCGGGCGGCTCCGACGACAGGAAATCGCTCTCCAACGATTCAACCCCGTAGGCAGCAGTGGAAGCGGCCACGGCTGCCTCTAACAAGAGCAGGGATTGAGCGTCTGACGCCTCAGCGATGAACGAGGGCGTGACAGATTGTGTCACTGCTGCCCCCCGTTCTCTGGTCGCTAGCGATACGACGGCAGCAGCCTCTGTCTCGATCGCCGACCTCGCTGTGGGTGATACAGGCGAGTCCTCATCAGTAGTAGCGGGGCCAGTTTGGAAGGGGACGATTGCCGACGACTCAACCGTGGCCGGGGAAATGGTAGACGCGGCCGCACGGAGCGATTCGATCGTTGCGTAACTGTGGCCGTAGTTATCCACCCACACTTGGTGATCAGCCAGATCGACCCTGCGGTCGCCATTGCCGTCGGCGCCAGTCCAGGGGAGCAGCGGCTTGGCGGCGTCGGCCCAGATGGTGAAGTCCGCGCCGTCGACGCGGCCATCGCTGTTGAAATCGGCAGCCAGACCGGCGCCGGCTTGGCCGTACGAGTCGGCCCAAAGCGTCGCGTCGGCGTCGTCGACAAGGCCGTCAAGGTTGGCGTCGCCCGGCGTGCCGGGCACGGCTTCGGGCATGCTATCGAGCCACACATTGTAGTCGGCCCCGTCGACGACTCCATCGCGGTTGTAGTCGCCGGCGCCGGCGTGAGACTGGAAGAGCGCCTTGTCGGTCAGGCCCGACGCGAGCCAGTCGAGCTGCTGTGCATCGCTCCACATTGCGTCATCGAAAACGGCGAGTATCGGATTGATCGACGACACTGTTTGGCCATCGGCCGACGACCACTTGAACTCGTTCAATTGAAGATCGAGCTCGGTGTAGACGATGTCTTGATCGACGTCTGTCGAATTGATCCGAGAAGCGACTTGCGCACGATAGCCATTCGCACTAAAGACGATCTCCATCACGTCGCCGCGGAGGAACTCCCCGGTTGTTTCGTAGCTGAACACTAACTCGCCGTCGTCGTAAACTTCGACATCGACGGTGGCGTTGTTGCTGTTCCCTGTAGAATATCTTCGGTACTCATAAGAGATATCGACCCGATCACCGCCTTCGCCGGTAAACGAGGCGATCGGCATCTGGCCGTTGTATTTTTGCACCGCGTGTTCGGGCAGTTGCACCATCAACCCAAACGACAACTCGTCGCTCAGGCTGAGGCCCGTAATCGCAGCCGCCTCGTTCGCACCGGTAGCTTGCGGAGCCAGCGGGTAAGTCGTGTCGGGTGAGACGCCGAAATACGGCGTCGCCACCAAGTACCGCGCGCCGGGGTTGGGGTCGAAGGTAAAAAGCCTAGTCGCAAAGCGGCCGTCCTCGCCCGACGGAGTGCCGCCCGATACCCCCAAGGGCGTCCAATCAAGCGTGGTGGCGACTTGGTAGCCGACCTCCCCGTTGTAGCTTTGTCCTCCGTACCCCGGCACGCCAACAGACGCCATTAAGCTGGCCGTCTGGTCACCTAGATTCGCGACCCACTGCTCAAGCACGTAACGCTCGGAGCCATCCAGCGGCTGGCCTGAGGGCGTTAGCCACCAGGCCCCTAAAGCATTGCTTTGTTCGCCGAGTGTGACCTCGTATACCGGGGCCGCGCTCAAGAACGGCGGGGCGGGGGCTTGCACATCCAGCGCAGCACCATCGTCCGTATAACGCCAAAGCGAGTCGCTGTACTCCACCTGCCTTAAACTGTTGCCCGTTCCTGGGGCGGTTTGCATTTCGAGGGCCGGGGCGAGTTCGTTCTTCCCCCCCGAAGCCAACTGCATCGGCCGGATTGTTTCGATTTCGGGGAGGTCGGCGAATAAAAACTCGTTGTCCCCACTAGGGGAAATGATGCGGTCGCCATACAGCCAGATAAATTCTTTGCCGCTGGCGGCGGCATTGACCTTAGTCCAAGTCGAGCCGTCGGGAGAGAAATAGCTTTTCCCCAGCACGTAGCCAACGCCTTGCTGCCAATGCAAGTGCAGCGGCGCCTCGGCCCTGTACTTCGTTCCCAAGGGGCGACGCCCTGGCCTCGTGATCAGCCCCTCGATGCTGAAGAACTCTTCTGCCGTCTCGAGCGCGCCAAATCGCATGACCAATTCTTGGGTCAGATCGCCGGCGGCTAAGTGCTCGCCGTGCGACGGAGCGGGCGCAGCTGAAACAGGCTGGGGAGCCCCCTTCGCCACAACTTGGTTCGCGTCTGCCCCGCCGTAAACCACCTCACTCACGATGCTCGAAGTCTGGTAATTCTCGAGGTCCAAGGCATGGAAGATCGTATGGTTGATCTCATCGGTATCGCCCCAATGCGAGATCACTCCGCCGGTGGTGATGGCCGCCGTGTGCGCGTGCCAGTTGACGTTTGGCCCCTCGGTCCAATCCTCGTAGACCACTCGGTTGGGTGACACGACCCATTCGCCCGTTTCTGCCGAGCGGTCGGCGCGGAACAAGCCCACCTGCCCGCCAAGTGGCGAGTCGTACCCACGCAGGTAGTCGGCCCAAGGGAACCAAGCCGCCTCGGTGTCCTCGTAGCTATCAACCGGGAAGGGGTTAGAGAAAGACCAAACCTGCCCACGCACCACGTCTGTGGCCACCCCGTCGGCGAGCGGCGGCACAACAACGCCACCGCCTACCTGATCGACTAGATTGAGCGACGCCCCGTAATCCTGTGAGTAGACAAAAGCCATGCCTACCGGACGGTACGCGCCGTCGACGAATTCGCTCCTCTCCAAGGCAATAACAATCAATCCGTGGTGGACTACCGCTGCGCGTGGAACGTAGCGAGCATCGATGCCATCGGGCAGCGAAGCCCCCAACGATTCGTAGCTGAACTCACCCACCAACTCAAAAGACTCACCTCGGTAGATTTTGACTCGTGACACGCTGTGCACGTTCGCCACGGCCAGGGGTGTCTGACCATCGTGATCCCACCCAGACCCTATCACGCTCGCCAAGCCCGTGACGCCCAGACCCACACCGCTCGATCGCCATTCGAGTTCGTTGGCGTACGTGAGCGCGGGGCCGAAGCGGGGCTCGTCCGCCGCCACCGCAACGCCGACAGCGTCGACCGTTTCGACGCCGCGGGAGAACTCGGTCGCGAGTGTTCCGATGGCCGCCTGATCGTAGAGAACGAACTGGGCGTCGCCGACCGCCGTTCCGGCTAGCAGGCAACGTGCTTCAAGCGGTTCGAAGGCGAAGCGCCTCCGGGATTTGGCTGCGGTAGTGCGTGGCATAGGGAGAGAAAAGAGCTGTTCCGTCGTCTGAAAAGAATGTGAGCGCAACCCGAGCCTGGCGCCTCTCCGCCTTATTGTACCCAGACCTTACAGTCTCCATGGCAATCCGACTCAAGCTGACTGCCTAAAAACAGCGTGCTTGAGCGGAGAAAACCGGCAAGACCGCCCCGGAACCAAGCTCCTACCCGGTCCGTACGGGAGGGCGACGCAGGGGGGAGGCCCCCGGGTCGCCCGGGGCATATACTCGTGGATCGAGCCGCGGCGAGCCCTTACCCCAAGCGGGTGAGCCTCCTTCGTAAGCACGGCTCTCAGGGACGATACGCATGAGGGCGCCCACGACGCGCCACTTCTTGAACCACTAGCAGGGATGAAAATTCGATGAAGAAATCAGCCTCGGCTTCGCGCCGCGGGGGGGCCCGATCGGCCGCCCGCCACGCCGCTTGGACCCTCACGGAACTCGCCGCCTTCGTTCTATTCCTCTCGCTTTTCGCGGGCTGCAGCAGCGAAAGTGTGGAAACGGAAACCGCCGCACCGGCTGCTGCACCGGCCGCCTCGACCCAAGCCGCCGAGGAGGCGCCGGCGTCCTCCGCCGTAGCCCCCCCAGCCAAGGATCCCGGCGCAGCCGCCATCGCCATGTCCGACGTGAAGCTCATCCCCCGCTCGGTGCTGTTTGGCAATCCGCAAAAGGCCCAGGGCCGTTTGAGCCCCGATGGCAAGTGGCTCAGCTACTTGGCGCCGGTCGAGCAGGAGAACGGCGCCGAGGTGATGAACGTGTGGGTCGCCCCCGCCGACAAGCCCGAAGCGGCCGAGCCGGTGACCGAAGACAAAGTGCGCGGCATCCGCGGACACAGCTGGGCGTACGACGCGAAGCACATCATCTACTCACAAGACAAAGACGGCGACGAGAACTGGCACGTCTACGCCACGAACGTTGAGACCAAGGAGACGAAAGACTTGACGCCGGTCGACGGCGTCCGCGGTGAGTTGCAAGGCGCCTCCGAGCGTCAGCCCGACACGCTGCTGATCGGGTTCAACGATCGCGACGAGCGTCTGCACGATGTTTACCGAGTGAGCATCTCCAGCGGCGAGCGTGAGCTGGTGCAAGAGAACCCCGGCTTTGCCGGCTTCGTGACCGACGATGATTTGAAAGTTCGTTACGCGGTGAACTTCACCCCGACCGGCGGGCAGGTGTGGCTGAGGCCCACCGGCGAGCCGGGCGAGAAAGGCTACGAGGATTGGGAAACCTTCCAGGAGTTCTCGTCGGTCGACGCGATGAACAGCAGCCCGGCCGGCTTCGACAAGACCGGCGAGGTCTTCTACTACCTCGACAGCCGAGACCGCGACACGTCCGGCCTCTTCGCGCTCGACCTGAACACAGGGGAGTCTGAGCTGCTTGCCGAAGACCCGCGGGCCGACCTCAGCGGCGCCATGGCCCACCCGACCGAGAAGACCCTCGAGGCGGTGTCGTTCACTTACAGCCGTCGTGAGTGGAAGATCCTCGACGAGTCGATCCGCCCCGACATCGAGTTCTTGCAAGGCTTCGCCGACGGCGAGTTCCAGGTCGTCACCCGCACGCTCGACGACAAGACATGGGTCGTGGCCTACATCCAGGACGCCGGCCCGATCGACTACTACAAGTACGACCGCGAGGCGCAAGGGGACGGCCGTATGACGTTCCTGTTCGCCAACCGCGACGACCTCGACCAGTACCAGTTGGCCAAGATGCACACGCCGGTGATCGAGAGCCGCGACGGCCTCAAACTCGTCAGCTACCTGACGCTGCCGCCCGGCAGCGACCCGGATGGCGACGGCCGACCGGACGAGCCGGTCCCCATGGTGCTCGACGTGCACGGCGGCCCCTGGGCCCGCGACGGCTGGGGTTTCAACGGAACGCACCAGTGGCTCGCCAACCGCGGCTACGCCGTGCTCTCGGTCAATTACCGCGGCTCCACGGGCTTCGGCAAGAACTTCACCAACGCGGCGAACGGCGAGTGGTCGGGCAAGATGCACGACGATCTTTTGGACAGCGTCGAGTGGGCCGTATCGGAGGGGATTGCCTCACGCGACCAGATCGCCATCTACGGCGGCAGCTACGGCGGCTACGCCACACTGGTGGGCCTCACCTACACGCCCGAAGTCTTCGCCTGTGGGGTGGACATCGTCGGCCCGTCGAGCCTCGTGACGCTGATGCAAAACATCCCGCCCTACTGGGCGCCGTTCATGCCGGTGATGAAGGTGCGCGTCGGCGACGTCTCGACCGAAGAGGGCAGGGCGGCGCTCTTGGAGAAGTCGCCGCTGGAGAAGGTCGACCAGATCCAGCGGCCGCTCTTGATCGCCCAGGGCGCCAACGACCCGCGCGTCAAGCAGGTCGAGGCGGACCAGATCGTCGCGGCGATGGAAGAAAAGGGGATCCCCGTCACCTACGCCCTCTACCCCGACGAGGGCCACGGCTTCCGTCGCCCGGAGAACAGCATGAGTTTTAGCGCCGTGGCCGAGGCGTTCCTGGCCGAGCACCTGGGCGGCCGCTACGAAGCGATCGGCGATGATTTCGAGGGTTCGAAGCTCTACGTCCCCACCGGCGCCGAGGGCGTGCCAGGCTTGGCCGAGGCGCTGAGCGATGACCGCATGCAGACGCCGCCGGCCACAGAATAGCTGCTGGCGGTGATTCTTTTTCTTTCGTGCTCCAAGATGCTTGCCTTCTCAGGCGGCCCTGCCGATACTGAAGAGTATGAGCAACACCTCGCGCTACTTCTGGTTCTATTTTGCCGGGTTCTTTACGGGCCCCGGGGCCGGAGGAAATGCGTAACGCGAGAGCACGCTCAGCGAAACGACACGACTTCAAGCCCCGGGCGCCAAACGGCGACCGGGGCTTTTTTTGTCTCCCTCCTCCGACGGGTGAGGGGACGAAAGCAAGCCAACTTCACAACTCAATTCTACAAGACCCAACCCGACAGGCAGTCCCCCCATGATCATCGTGATGAAGCGTAGCGCTACCGACGACAACATCGACCACGCCGCCCAGCAGGTCGAAAAACTAGGCCTCAAGGCGAACGTGCTCCGCGGCGCCGAGCGGACCGTGATCGCCGCGATCGGCGACGAGCGCGTCGAGGGCGTGCGGTCGCTCGAGAGCGCGCCGGGGGTCGACGAAGTGATGAGCGTCTTGGCGCCTTACAAGCTGGCCAGCCGCGAGGCGCACTCAACGACCAGCGTCGTTGAAGCGGGGTCGCTGTCGGTCGGCGGCAATCAGATCGGTATGATCGCCGGGCCGTGCGGCGTGGAGAGTGAAGAGCAGCTGATGACCGCCGCCCGGGCGGTCAAGGCGGCCGGCGCCACGGCCTTAAGGGGAGGCGCGTACAAGCCGCGCACGAGCCCCTACAGCTTCCAGGGCATGAAGACGGAGGGCCTCAAACTGCTCGCCGCCGCCCGCGAAGAGACCGGTCTGGCCATCGTCACCGAGGTCGTGGCGCCCGAAGACGTCGACCTGGTTGGCGAGTACGCCGACGTGCTACAGATCGGCGCCCGCAACATGCAAAACTACCGCCTGCTCGAGGCGTGCGGCCGTAGCCACCGCGCCGTGCTGCTCAAGCGCGGCGCGAGCGCCACGCTCGACGAGATGCTGCTCGCCGCCGAGTACATCCTCGACGGGGGCAACAGCAAGGTGATGCTCTGCGAGCGCGGCGTGCGCACGTTCGAGTCGCACACCCGCTTCACGCTGCCGCTGGCCACGGTTCCTTACCTGCAGGAGAAGACCCATTTGCCGGTGGTGATCGACCCGAGCCACGGCACGGGCCACACGAGTCTGGTGCCGGCGATGTGCCGAGCGGCGATCGCCGCGGGCGCCGATGGCTTGATCGTCGAAGTCCACCCCGACCCGGAGAACGCCAAGAGCGACGGCTACCAGTCGCTCACCTGCGAGGCCTTCGAGAAGGTGATGGCGGAGTGCCGCCGTGTGGCGGCGGCGGTCGATCGCACGCTTTAAGTAGTGCGTGATCTTCCTCGTAAGGCCTCCGACGACCGTAGGTCGTCGGCTACCACCGAAGCAGCTTGTGGAGACACGAAGATTCCCTCGCAGCCGACGAGCTACGCTCGTCGGAAGGGGGACGCCAGCGTTCACTCGCCGCCGCGGAGCGAGGCGTAGCGGGCGAACACGCGGCGGTGCGTCGCCGTATTGGCGCGGACGATCGCCGAGCGGCTGGCGCCGTCGTACACCACGGTGGCGTTCGGCTCGGCCTCGGCTAGGTCGGCGGCGAACGCCTCGCCGGTCGTGCGTGCGAGGGTCGGCAGCGGGTAAAACTCGATCGTCTCGGCCGCCTGGGCGGTCTCGCGTGTGGTGATCAGGATCGTCTCGCCATCGACGACGGTCCAGGCCAAACCTAAGGGGCCGAGCACCGCGTCGAGAGCTACCGACCACGGCTTGTTTTCGACCGCGCAAGCGATTGTCGTCTCGGGCCAGAAGCTGGCGTCGCCGAGCGAGGCCCAGTCCACCAAGATAACGAGGCCGGCCGCGCGGCGCCAATGCTGCACCACTTCCAGGAGCCGCGTGTCGGCGATAAACGTGAACGTCGTGCGACGGTCGAGCGTTGCGGTGAGCGACGCGAGCGTGGGCTCGACCCGCAGCAGCTTGCGCGGGTAGCGGCTCGTCATCGGCAGCCCACGGGCCAGCCGCAGCCGCTCGCAAAACACCAGCAGGTCGTAGTGCGTTCGGCGGGGAGCGTCGATCGCGACGCTGCCGTCCGTCACCTGCACGTGGGCCGAGGCGGGGGCCTCGGCCAGAGCGATCCTCTCCACCAACTCGTCGAGCGAAGCACCCTCGGGCGACAAGAGGTCGCTCAGGTCGTGCTCGGTCTGGCTCCGCTCAGTGGAGCCCAGACGGCTGACCATCACGTGAGGCCCACGCAGCTCAAAGCCGAGCCGCGCCTGACGCAACGCCTCGCCAAGCGTGTCGCCGAGCGTCGCTTCGGTCCCTTCGGTTTTCACCAGACGCTTAGCGTCGACGCCGGCCCGACGCAGGGCGGCGGGATCGATCGTGATCGGCGCGGCGCTGAGCTCGGTATAGAACTCGGCCATCTCCCAAAGCGGGGTTTCGCCGAGCTCGATTTCGGGCGTCACGATCGACATCAGACGCTCGGCCGACAGGCGGACCGCCGGCGGGCCCGTGGCGCCGCGACGCACCACGGCGCGGTTCAAGTCGGCCCGCTCCACGAGCCCCTCATCGAGGCGGCGGACGGCGAAAATGCGGTCGAGTCCGGGTCCGAGCTTCTCGCCGGAGGGCGATTCGTTATCAGGCTTCTTCTCGGCCGGCGGGGCGGACGTCGGACCGCGGCGAAGCACCAGGTCGAGCTCAGCCGGGTCGTGCGCCAGCGGGTCAAAAGGGACAGGAGCCGCAGAGGGCGCCGTTCGCGTAGCGGCCGCTGGCGGATCCGATTCGCGTGGCAGCGAGACGACACGAGGCGACACGACCGCTTTGATCGGCTCACCAACGAGGCTCTCGCCACGCGTGACTTCGGCCGCCGGGATCTCGACCGGCGGCAGGGCGTTGCTCGCGTCGAGTGATGCCTCGACGCGTTTAACGACTACTTCTTCGGCTGTCTCGGACGAGGTCGCTAGGGCGTCGTTGGCGGACGACTCCGTAGTGATTGACTCGGTCTCGGGCGACTCGATTGCGGGCTTCATTGTGGTGACCGTCACGGGCGCCGGCTCATCAGGAGCCGACGCTTCTGAGTCGCCGCCACGCAACGCGAGCGTGGCCAGCACGCCCGCCACGAGCATTGTCGCCCCTCCGGCGCCGACGCCGATGGCGAGCCACCGGCTCGAGGTCTCAACGGACGAAACGGCCGGCGCGGTCGGATCACCCAGCCCGACGTCCGGTTGGTATGCCTCGCTCGGATCAAAGTCGGGGGAGTCGATCGAAGCGCCCGACGGCGTCTCGGGAGGCAGGCTCGCTTCGCCGCGCGTCTCGCGAATCAACTCTCGCTCTGCAAGCTGAGCTTTGTGCGAGCTAGACGACGGGGGCGGCATGGCCGGCCCCACGGCGGTCTGTGCTGTGTCAGCCGCCACGCCGGTTGTTAGTGAATCGGCAACTGAAGATTCCGTTGCCGGCGATTCGCTGGCCGGGGTCTCGGCCATGGCGTCTCCCGCCAACCCACCGGCGGCGAAGATGCTCGCCGCCGACGCCGAAGCTGCTTGAGAAGCATCCGAGGTGGCTGGGGAATCAATCGCAGACGATCCGCCCTGAGGCGGTGAAGGCCCGGCGGCCGGCGTGGCGCCCTGCTCGGCGATCAGCACCATGCCGCCGCAACGGGGGCAGGCGTGGACCTGTCCGACGAACTCCGGGTTCGTCACCCGCAGGGTCGCCTGGCACGTTTCGCATTGAACTCGGAAGGGTGTCACGTCGGGGGTTGCTTCCCTGTTCCAGTCGGTGGGCGTTCTTCGAGTTTATTCCAACGGGGCGGGCGTGGCCAACAAGCCGGATGGGCGGACTGCTAGGGAGCCGCTCGATAGACGGCGGGCAGCGGCTCGCCGCGCTCGCGCGCCGCGTCGCGGGTAGTGATGACGATCGCTCCGTCGCGGAGCAAATGGACCAATTGTTGACGAGGATCAGCGGGGCCGGCGGCCAGCGGGTCGGGGTTCGCCATGCGAAGCAACTCGACCAGCACCGCCTCGGCCGGCAGGCCATCGGCGCGGAGCGTGACCGACTGGTTGCGCGTCACGCCTTTTAATTGTAGGTCACGACCGACGATCAGGACGGGGGCGTCGACCGCATCCGCTAGAACCCGCAGAGCCGATTCGAGTGGTTCTCGCTCAACAGCCATGCGCACCGGGCCCGCCAGCCTCTGCTCGAGGCTCAGCACCGGCCGAGAAGCCGCCGATTCCGCCCCTGCGGCTGACCGCTCGGCGCTGGCCACTCGGGCGGCGAGCAGCAGGTTATGGCCCGCTGCTGGAGGCAGGTAGCCGTTGGCGACCGCCACACGGCCGTCGACGCCAAACCGGGCGTAGCGGGCGGCCGTCTCGGCCATCGCCGGAAACCGTGTGACCAGTGGGCGGGCGTAACGCGACCAATCACCACTGTCCACCAGCGAGCCAATCTCGGCTGGCGCCGCGGCGACGCGCTCGGCCGTGTCGCGTCGCACCTGCGACTCGGTCCGATCGCCCGCCACGAGCCGCAGCTCCCAGTAGAAGCGGTCATCGAAGTGCAGGCTGAGCGAGGCGGCGCGCAGGTCGTCAGCGATCTCCATGTTGAGGGCGTCGCCGAGCGGGGCGAGCTCACCGCGGAGCAGCGCGGCGCCGTCGCCGCGCAAAAAGCCGGCTTCGACTAGCAGGGTTAAGCAGCGATCGCGGTCACTCGCCATGAGAAGGCGTTCCAATTCGCGGCCGAGCAGCGGCTCGTTATCCGCCTCGGCGCGTAGCGATTCAGCTCGCTGTTGCGGCCAAGCGTTCAGCTCGGGCTCGATCGCATCGGCGAAAGTCGCGCGGGACGTCGCCTCGAACTCGCCGTAAGCGTCGGCCGGTCTTACGCCGACCAAAAGCGTTTCAACCTCATCGAGCCGGCGCTCGCCGACGAGTGCGTCAAGAAAGCCGAGCAAGCCCGGCCCGAGTGCGTCGAGCATCCGCCGCCCGGCGGGGCTCTCGCTCATTGCCTGCGGCTGAAACCACAGCACAATCTGGCAGCCGGGCAGCAGGGGCTCAGCCCTGATAGGCCCGCCCGTGGTGGGCGAGGCCCACAACGTGCGGCCGTCGTCGGCGATAGGGCCGTCGCGCGGCGGGCTCGTCGCCACAGGAGCGGGCTCGACGGCGGCGGGTGGCGGCGCGGGAGCGGGCGGCGGCCCCGTCCCGCATCCGATGGCCAGAAAGCCAACAGCGAACCAACACCCCCCGGCCGCCGACGGCAGTCTACGGATCGCCTCACAACAAATTTTCCTCATCAGCACAAACCGCCGGCTTTCAACGGCGGCGAGGGCCAGCGGATTAGGTTGTCCGCATCGTCTGGCGGGATCGGCGGCTTCCGGGATAGGCATGACGTAGAGTTTAGAACCTCTTTTCTCGATTGGCTATCAACTCTTCCGCCACGCGAACGAGCTTGTTCGCCGCCCCAGGGGGGCCTAGCATGCCGTTTCTCTTGCCCGACGACCGGTGAGTTGTCGGCGATTGGCCCCTTCTGATCCCTGAAACCCGACTCCTCACCCCTCTTCCACATGCAAGCCTTCGAAGCGGTCCAGCTCTACTTCCACCGCGCGGCCGACGAGCTGGGGCTCGACGACGCGATGCGCACGCTGCTCATCACGCCCGAGCGCGAGGTCACCGTGCAGATTCCCGTGCGCCGCGACGATGGCACGCTCGAAACGCTCATCGGCCACCGGGTGCAGCACAACGGCGCCCGCGGACCGATGAAAGGGGGGTTGCGCTACCACCCGCACGTCGACCTGGACGAGGTCCGCGCGCTGGCGTCGCTGATGACCTGGAAGACCGCCGTGGTGAACATCCCCTACGGCGGGGCGAAGGGGGGCGTGACGGTCGACGCCCGCTCGCTCAGCCGCAACGAGCGGGAGCACATCACCCGCAAGTTCGTCGACGCCATCCACAAGGTGATCGGCCCCGACTCGGACATCCCGGCCCCCGACATGGGAACGGGGCACGAGGAGATGGCCTGGATCATGAACCAATACGGCAAGTACCACGGCTTCAACCCGGGCGTCGTGACCGGCAAGCCGGTCGAACTGTACGGCCTGCCGGGCCGCGAAGAGGCGACGGGACGCGGCGTTGGCGTACTGACGCTCAAAACCCTCGGCCGACTGGGCCGCAAGCCTTCGCAAGTGAGTCTGGCGATCCAAGGCTTCGGCAATGTCGGCTCGCACGCCGCCAAGTTTCTCTCCGAGGCGGATTGCCGGGTCGTGGCGATCAGCGACCACACCGGCGGCTACTACCGCGAGCAAGGCATCGACGTCATGCAAGCCGTGCGCCACGCACGCAACAACAAGGGGCTGCTCGATGGCCTCGAGGGTGTTGAGAAGATTGCTAACGAAGACCTGCTGGAGTTGCCGGTCGACGTGCTCATCCCGGCGGCGATTGGCGGGGTGATCACCGAGGCGAACGCCACGGCGATCGAGGCGCCGGTCATTATCGAGGCGGCCAACGCCCCGATCACGCCGGCCGCCGACGATATCCTCAGCCAGCGGGGCGTGGTCATTTTGCCCGACATCCTGGCCAACTCAGGCGGTGTGACAGCCAGCTACTTCGAGTGGGCCCAGAACCGGCAGTTCTACCAGTGGAGCCTCGACCGCGTTCGTGGCGAGCTCGACCGACTCCTGACCCAGGCGTTCGACGACGTTTGGGAACGCTCCAAAAAGCAAGGTTTGAGCCTGCGGACCACGGCGTTTGTGCTCGGCATCGAGCGGGTGGCCCGGGCGGTCGAGCTGGCCGGCGTGGCCTGAAGCCGCTCGAAGGCGATTCCGCAGTCGGTGGTCGGTTAACGACGGCGCCTCCTGATTGACTTGATGAAGCGGCGAGAGAGAGCTATTTCAACGAGAAGTTGTGAATATTTCGGGTATTTTCCCGTCAGGAGACGAATACGGAAACACGCCCCGGGGCGAGCCGTACAGATCCATGAGGGGCGAAATAGTCAAAGAGTCAAAAAAACGTCACCCTGCGACGTTGGAAAAAATCGCCCCGCTTTGGTCGAATAGTTATGATAGGAGTGCGCACGGCATGCGACACTTTTACAGTACGGGCGTGAGGGGCCCCCGACGGCCCGTCTCGCGGCTAGCCAAATTGGCTAAGCCCTATTTTGGATCACGACCCCCCACAGGTCGTCCGCCCAGGATGAGGGGCCTAGAAACAGGAAAGTCATCCGCCATGACCATCTCACACATTCGCTCACTCGCTGCGGCCGCTCTGCTGGCTTTATTCACAGCAGCCAGCTTCACTGCGGCCACGGCTTCGGCCCAACCGCCACAGCAATCGACGTTTCCCAATTCGCCGCCGATGGCGTGGCAGCACCACGCGTCGACCGCCGCCCAGGGCGACGCTTACGGCGTGGCGGCGGTGCTGCAGGCCTTGGCGAACAAGGAGCTGCAAGACGCCCAGGCCGCCATCTTGTGGGAGCAGGCTCGCGAGCTGGCAATGAAGAACCGTCTCACCCAGACCGAGACCTTGCAGCAGCTGCGTTACTTGCAGGACCGCTACAAGGAACAAGAGCGCGAACTCAAGCGTCTCCGCAACGAGCAGGGCAAGAAGCTCATGGCCAAGCGTGAGCAGGAGGTGCTCGTGCCGGCCTACGCCTTGGACTTCGACCAATTCGATCCCGCCTCGGGCCAGATCAAGTGGCCGCAAACGCTCTCGGACGGCAAGGACGTCGAGAAGATCGACCGTTTCATGCAGCAGCTCGCCAAGACCGGCCCTCATAAAGACGGCCTTTACCTCGAAGCGATCGGCACGTTGGTTGACCGCTGGCAGGACGACCTACGCCTGGGAGTCGAGGCCCGCAGCGAGAACGAGATGGTCGACTGGCAGGACTACTTTGAGCAGCAGAAGTTCCTTCGCGGCGTCCGCTACGCGGCCGAGTCGTTCAATAGCCCCAAGCCGAAGGCCTCGGCCAACGCAGTCAACAGACGGCTCAGTCCGCAGAGCTAACGGGCACCCTTCAATCAGCCTGCAGGGCATCGATAGTCTTTAGCGGGACCCGGACTACTACTGTGCCGGACGAAAGCCCCGGGCGAAGGGAATTTATTCGCCTCGGTGGATTGCGCGACGTGTGTTCGACTCGATGTCGATCACCACCTGCACCAACTGCGCCGCGGCGACCACCGCCACGCCGTTGAGCATGCCGGCTAACGCCACGCCGACGCCGCCGACAAAACTAACGTCGACCGGTGTCTTGCCGAGAATGGCTAGCACCGTGAGTGCGACAAGCACCACGCCGCTCGCCGCCGCCACGAGGTAGCCGAGCACGGTCGCCAGCGCGATCGAAAGCTTGAGCGCTGCGTAGTTGCGTCGATCGCTGTGACGCGCTGAGTGGACCGGGGGCGCCGCAGCTGGGGGGGCTCCAGCCGAGGGAACTGGTTCGGCGGGCAACTCGGCCGCGGCTGGCGGCGGAGGGGGCGGCTCTACAAAGACCGGCGGCGCCTCGCTGGGCTCGGCGTTCGCTAGGTCGAACCTCAACGCATTGGCGTCGACCTGAGCCCCCGGACTTTGCGACGCGGCGGAGGACGGCTTAGCGGCGTCCGGCTCGCACGTCGTACAATGACCCGACACGAGCCAGCGTCCGCACCAGCGGCAGGCCATCTCGGTCGGCCGCACGTTTGCGGGAAATAGTCCCGGCAGTAAGCCCGCGACGGCCCAGTCCGAGGCCGCCCCGTTGTCGCTGCGTTGCACTGGCGTGTTAGGAGTGATCTTGCCGCGTTCGACACTCGCGCGCAGCTGGGCCGAGTTGATCGGCCCATGCACCTTGCCCTTCACTCGATAATGCCACTCGCCCGCCATACGCTACGAAAGCCCCTTCCGAGAGACCGATTCCCACGCCACGACTTAAGTCTGTAGCACGGGGGGCGGAACGCCCGCCACTCTCTTTACGGTAGCCACGGCCCGAGGCGGCGGCAAATCGCCGGGGGGCGAATTGGGGCCCGATCGTAGGATGATGCTTCGATCCCAAAGCCGGCGGCGCGGTAATGTGGAGGACCCGGCGGCCTTCGATCGCACTACTGATAGCCGTAGCGTTGTTTTCGCCTTGTCGACGCCGAATCACACCGCCACACACGCTACGCATCTGTGCGATTCGCACTAGAGCGGTTTGCTCATTGGTGTAGACGCTCGGCTCGCGATCGGCGTCATGGCTTCGTCAGCCTGCATCGACAATGCACCGCATTGCCTGCTTCGGCTTCCTCGCCACGCCGACAATCGCTTCCCCGCTCGTCCACACCAATTCGAATACCGCTCTAGCTGCCGCGGTAGGTCGAGTAGCCGAACGGCGAGAGCAACAGCGGCACATGGTAGTGACCGCCGCGGGGGGCGACCTCGAAGCAGATCTCCACACGGGGGTAGAACGACCGCTCTCCCATAACGGCGTAGTAGTCGGCGGTGTGGAAAACGAGACGGTAGACGCCCGGCTCCGGTTCGCCTTCGGCCAGCAGGTCGGCCACCCGGCCGTCGGCGTTCGTCACGCCCTGGCCTATCTCTTGGTGGGCAGCTCCCAACGAGTCGCAGCGGTGCAGCTCGACGATGATCCCTCCGGCCGGCCGGCCGCGGGCCGTGTCGAGCACGTGGGTGGTGATCGGGCTCATAGCGTCTCCTTCAGTGCGATGCCGACTATTCGGCGGCGGGCTTTTCGATGCTCTTGTCCTCGAGACCCATTTTCTCGAGTCGGAGTCGGGTGATTTTTTTCTGTTCGGCGGCCGCGATCGGCAGCTCGATCTCGGGCTCGTTGCCGAGTCGCGATTCGAGCAATCCGAGCATCTCCGCGGCCGACTTGCCGCTGGCGCAAACAATAAATATCCAGCCGAAGCGATTCTCGTACTCGGCGTTGCCGGCCGCCAGGCGTTGGATCACCCGCTCGTCGGCCTCCGCCACGCCCGCCTGTTCGCCGGCGGACCACTGCTTGTTGCCGGCGTATTTCATCCGCAGCGAACCGAGGTCGCCGATCTTCGGGTGGCAGGCGAACGCCCCGAGCCAGTCGTCGCGTGTGAGCGCGGCAAACGCACGCTCAACGGCCGTGTCGAGTGCGGCGCCGTCGGCGAACGGCCGCGTCTGCAGGACGCGGTCGATCCACCCCTCGGCCCCGCAGCACCCGCGTAGCGTTTCACGCGCATCGGCTTCGCCGAGCTTGTTGAGGTGGTCCGCTAGCTGGTTGTAGTGGACGGGATTCACAGGACGCGTCCTCTGCCGGGGGTGGGCTTCTTGCCGCGCAGGTAAACGCGTCTCACCACGCCACGCAGCTCGCGGCCCTCGTAGGGAGTGACCGGGTGGCGGCTCTTCAGCTCAGCGCCGACAACGGTGAATGTGGCTTCGGGGTCGAACGCCACTAAGTTCGCCGGCGCGCCCGCCACGATCCCCGCCGGCAGGCCGACCAGTTTGGCGGGGCTTGTCGCCATCCAGCGGGCGACGTCGGCCATGCTGTGCCCACGCTTCGACGCCTCGGTCCACACCGCCGGCAGCGCGAGCTGCAACGAACTCACCCCGCCCCACGCTAAATCAAAGCGGCCGTCTTCCAAGTGCTTCAGTTCCGGGGGGCTCGGCGAGTGGTCGGTCGCGACAAAGTCGATCACCCCCTCGGCGAGGCCTCGCCAGAGCCCCTCGCGATTGGCGGCCGATCGGATCGGCGGGGCGCACTTGAAGGCCGTCGCGCCGTCGGGGATCTCCTCGGCCGAGAACGTGAGGTAGTGCGGGCAGGTCTCGACCGAGAGCGGCAGCCCCTCGGCGCGGGCGGCGGCCAGCAGCGGCAGGCAGGCTGCGTCGGCCAGATGGACCACGTGCGTGCGGCAGCCGGTCTCGCGACATAATTTGATGAGCAGTTCGATCGCGTCGCGTTCAAACTCCGGCGGCCGGGTGGCGAGATAGTCGGCGTAGCGACGCGGGTCCGCCATCGCGGGCGTCGGACCGGTGAGCTCGGCGTGCGCCAAGAGCGGCGCGCCGCGTTCGGCGAGCATCCGCGCCGCGGCGCGGAGGTCTTCCTCCGTGGCGGCGGGGAACTCATCGATGCCGCTGTGGCACAGGAACGCCTTCACGCCAACGGCGCCGGCGTCGAGCAACGCCGGCAGGCGGTCGGCGCCGCCCGGCACGAGGCCGGCGTGGAACGCCACGTCGACCGACAGCTTGCCTTGGGCCGCGTCGCGTTTGGCGGCGAGCGCCTCGACTGTCGTCGTCACGGGCGAGCTGTTCAGCGGCATGTCGACCAGCGTGGTCACGCCCCCCGCGGCGGCCGCCGCCGTGCCGTGGGAAAAGCCTTCCCAGTCGGTGCGGCCCGGCTCGTTGAGGTGGACGTGTGGGTCAACGAGCCCCGGCAGCAAGGCCATGCCACCGAGGTCCTCGGCGCTGTCGTCGGGCGAGTCGTAAGCCTCGATCGCGGCGATTCGGCCGTCGCGCACCCGCACCGTGGCGGCTCGCTCGCCGTCGGGCGTGACGACTCGCCGGCTCCGCAGAGCGAACTCTCGCGGGCTGTCGGCGGTGGCGGGGGCGGCTGTCATCGGCGGGGCGGCTCGGTATCTTGGGGGGTGCGACCTGTCACAGCGTATCACGAACAAGCGAGGGCGACATGCCGAGCCGGCTTTCCCACAACAGCTACGGCAAGCACCGCGTGCGAGTCAGCAAGATCCGCCGCCCGCGTCAGGGGGCGCCCAACACCGAACGGCACGAGTTTGTCGAGGCGGCCGTCGACGTGGAGCTCGAGGGCGACTTCGACGCCGCCTTCACCAACGGCGACAATCGCTCGGTCGTCGCCACGGACACCTGCAAGAACACCGTCTACGCCCTCGCCAAAGACGATCCACTAGAGACGATCGAATCGTTCGGCCTCACGGTAGCTCGGCACTTTATTGGTCGCTACGAACACGTCAGCCGCTGCCGCGTGCGGCTCACCGAGCACGTTTGGGAGCGGCTCGCCGACAGCCCCCACGCCTTCGTCGCTCGCGACTCGGTCGAGCCGACCGCCGAGGTGGTGCTCACGCGCGGCGCCGAACCGGTGGTCACTTCGGGCGTTGAAAAGCTGATGATCGCCAAGACGACGGAAAGCGGATTCGTCGACTTCCACCGCGACGATTTCCGCACACTGCCCGACACCGAGGACCGCATCTTGGCGACCGAGATGACGGCCGAGTGGCGGCTGGCGTCGGCCGACGCCGACTTCGCCACGGTCCGCAAGACGGTCGTCGACACGATGCTCGCACGATTCGTCGACCATTACAGCCGCAGCGTGCAAGAGACGCTGCACCTGATGGCCGCCGCCGCGCTCGACGCGGCGCCGGCGGTCGCCGAGATCACGCTGACGATGCCCAACAAGCACCACTTGCTGGCCAAGCTAGTCCCGGAGGGGACGGCGAATGACAACGAGGTGTTCGTTGTTACCGACGAGCCATTCGGCTACATCAGCGCGACGCTCGCGCGGGAGTGAGGCGTAGCTCCCCTCCCCACCAGGGGGAGGGGAGCAAAAAATTCTAGCTCGCAAGCTCTGCGAGGGTGAGCGCCAGCGTCTCCACGCCGGCGCGTATCGCCTCGGGCGAGCTGTACTCATCCGGCCGGTGCGACACGCCGCCTCGGCAAGGAATAAAGATCATGCCCATCGGCGCCACGCGGGCCATGAACAGCGAGTCGTGGTACGCCCGGCTGATCATCTGCTGATAGCCGAGGCCGAGCGACTCGGCCGAGCGGCGGACGGCGTCGACGATCTTTTCGGCGCACGCGGCGGGCGGGTCGGCGTTGAGCACGCGTCGCTCCACCTTCACGACGCGACGGCTGGCGATCGCATCGGTCTCCTCTTCGATCGCGGCGAGCACGGCGTCGCGGTTGGCGCCGTCGATGTCTCGCAGGTCTAGCGAGAAGCCGACACGGCTCGGGATCGAATTCACCGCTCCGGGGTGGACCGCCAGCCTGCCGACCGTGGCCACGAGGTCGGGGCTCTTGCTGCTGAGGGCCAGGCGTTCGACGGCGGCGATCATCTCCACGGCGGCCGACAGGGCGTCGCGGCGGCGCGGCATCAGCACGGCGCCGGCGTGGCCACCCTCGCCGGTGACCACGAATTCGGCCTGCGCCGGGGCGGCGATCGCCATCACCACGCCGATCGGCAAATTGGCCGCTTCGAGCTCGGGTCCCTGCTCGATGTGCAGCTCAACGAAGGCGTGGTAGGCGCCCGCTGGCAGGGCGACGCCGGCGAGATCGCCCGCAAAGCCGGCCCGCTGGCGAACCGTGTCGTAATCGTCCCCCGTCTCGTCCGTCAGCCGGGCCAGATCGGTGGGCGCCATGGCGCCGCTCATCGCACGGCTGCCAGTACAGCCCACGCCGAAACGGGTCGGCTCTTCCGAGGTGAACATGATCACGTCAATCGAGCGTCGCGGCGTGAAACCCGCCCGTTTGAGCGCGCGGACCGCCTCCAGGCCGCCCAGCACACCGACCGTGCCGTCGTACATGCCGGCGTGAGGGATCGCGTCGCAGTGCGAACCGGTCCCGACGGCTGGCGCCGCGGGATCGGCGCCCGGCCAACGGGCGAACGTGTTGCCGATCGGGTCGACGCGCACCTCGAGGCCCGCCGCCTCGTAGAGCGACCTCAGGTAGTCGCGAGCCCGCAGATCGGTCTCGGAGAACACCACCCTCGTCACCGCCGGCGGCGGCTCGGGACAATCGCTGATCGCGGCGAGCGCGTTGAGCTCGGCAATCAGCTTGTCGGTCTCAACGGGCGGGACGGCGATTGGTCTGCTCCTAGCTAAGTGAACCACGAAGGAACAAAGTAACGACGAAAAGTTTTAACCACGTCGGCACGACGGGCACAACGAAAGAGGGACCACGAATAAGTGCGAATATAGTCGGAACGGCTTGCTGAGAAGCATCCGTACCGATTCACGCGTATTCGTGGGCCCTCTACTTTTCACGTCGTGCCCGTCGTGTTTTTACGTCGTGCCCGTCGTGCCGTTGTGGTTCCCCTTTGCTACGTCGTTCCTTCGTGGTTCAAATCGTCAAAGGATCGCGGTGGATGTCTTTGTAGTAGATGTAGGTGGCCGGCGACTTGCCCATCGCGGTAAACCATTGCGGGCAGTATGAGGCCATCCAGATCGCGTCGCCCGCGGCGACCGGGTACCAGCTCTCGTCGAGCCGGTAGACCCCCTGGCCCTGCTTCATGTAGAGGCCGTGCTCCATGACGTGCGTCTCGACGAACGGCAACGCGGCGCCGGGCTGGAAGGTGAACACATTCACCGCCATGTCGAAACCCGGCTCGACGGGCAGCAGCGTGGCGAGCATGGCGTCTGGATCGCCGAGGAATGCGCCGGCCGGGGCGTCGGCCAACGATCCGACGGTCCTCGCCGGGGGCGCCACGCCAGAAAGAGGCTCATAGCGTTTCTCGAACACCAGCAGGGACGAGCCCTCGGGGGCGGCGAGATTGTAGGCTTCGTCCGGCGGCAGCCACGCGAAATGGTCGGCGGCGAGCGGCTTGCCGTCCAACGTCGCCACGCCTTCGAGCACGTAAACCAGCCGCTCGACGCCCGCCGATGCTCCACCCGTGCGGCAGCCCTCGGCGCCGCGCACCAGGTACTGCGTGAACCGCGGACCGCCGCCGCGCATCGCGGGGCTGACGAGCACCACGCCCTCGCCCCCCTGCCAGCCAAGCAGCGGCTGCGGCACGTGTGAATCGGGCGCGATCAACGCGTGCGTGGCGGCCACGCGGGTGCGGGTCTCGCCGAAGGGCGACTGACCGGCTTGCGGAGACGGGCCGTCTTGCGAAGGGGAAGTCATGCGTCGCTCTTCGATTGTTCTGCTAGGCGGGTAATGGCGCGGCTGAGGACCTCGACGCCGATCGCCACGTCGTCGCGCTCCACACGCTCGTCCGGGTGGTGGCTCACGGCGCCGGGGTGTCGCAGGAAGAGCATCGCCATCGGGAACCTCTGGGCCATCACGACGGCGTCGTGCCCCGCGCCGCTGGCCATCCGCAAAGGCTCCTGGCCGCACTCGGCGATCGCGGAGCAGAGCGTCTCGGTCAGGCCGGCGTCGACCGCCACGGCCGACTGCGACGTGTTCTCCAAGACGGCGAAGCCGACCCGTTCGGCGGCGGCGATCCGCGCGGCGTCGGTGAGCATGTCGGCGATGGCGAGCTCGCGTGGCCCGTCCTCAACGTGACGCACGTCGAGCGACAACTCCACACGCTCGGCGATCACGTTCGACGCGTTCGGCGTCACGTCGAAGCGGCCCACCGTGGCCCGCATCCCCTTGCGGTCGAGCCCGATCCGCTGCACCGCGGCGACAAAGTGCGACGCGGCGACCAGCGCGTCGCTGCGGCCGTGCATCGGCGTGGTGCCGGCGTGGCCGGCGGCGCCGACGAACTCGACCCGCAGCCGGCTCTGACCCGCGATGCCGCTCACGACGCCGACCGGCGAGTCGGCCCGTTCGAGCACGGGGCCTTGCTCCAGGTGAGGCTCGATAAAGCCGAGCACCTCCCCGTCGGCGTAGCTGGCCTTGGTGATCTGGTTAGGATTGAGGCCGAACGACGCGATCGCGTCGCGCATCGTCACGCCGCGTTCGTCCTTGCGGCCGAGCCAATCGTTCTGGAACAGGCCGGCGACCGCGCTGCTGCCGAGGTACGGCTTGCTGTAGCGCACGCCTTCTTCCTCGCTGAAACCGATCACGTCCAAGTGGAAGGGCAGGGGAGTCTCGCCCAACACCTCGGCCGCCGCCACGCCCATCAGCACGCCGAGCACGCCGTCGTAACGACCCGCGTTCGGCACCGAGTCGAGGTGCGACCCAATCACCAGCGCACGCGTGGCGCCGGGGGATACCCGGCGGCCGACGATGTTGCCGGCGTTGTCGATGCGGGTCTCAAGCCCCGCGGCGCGCATCCAACTCGCCACGCGTTCGTGGACGGCCTGCATCGGCTCGGTGAGAAACCGCCGCGTGATGCGGTCCGGCTCCTCGGTGCAGAGGGCCAACTCGTCGCAACGCGACATCACGGCGTCGGCCGACTCGAGCGCCGGGGCGCCGACATGGCGGGCCGATGGCCTGGCGCCTTGGCGTCGCCAGGCGGGGCGAGAGGGATCGGAGCTTGGCGAGTCTTGGCGGGGCAAGTTGGGAGAGCGGGCGGCCGGGGCGCTGAACACGGGGGTGGCGAAGCGTGCTCCAGGCATTGACCCCCCGTCGCGGGGCGCCTATCGTGCCATGGAGGCGGAAGACTATAGCATAACTGGGCCTACCGTAACGAGATACGGCCTTTTCCCTCTCCCCGTGGCGCCGCCATGCGAGACCGCCTCGTCTTTTACCTCAACGACGAGCGACACGAGGTCGCGGGCGCCGACGCGGCGCTCACGCTGACCGACTATCTGCGCCGTCCCGGGCCCGTTGCCGGTCGCTCCGCGGCCGAGGCGCTCGTTGGGACCAAGGTGGTTTGCTCCGAGGGCGATTGCGGCGCCTGCACCGTGCTGGTCGGCTCGCCCACGGAGAACGGCGAACGCTTCGCGTATCGCACGATCGACGCCTGCATCGCGTTCATCTACCAGTTAGACCGCCGCCATGTGGTGACGGTCGAAGGGGTCGGCCCATGCGGCGCGCTCACGGGCGTGCAAGACGCGATGGTCCGCAACCACGGCAGCCAGTGCGGCTTCTGCACGCCCGGCTTCGTGATGGCGATGCACGGGCTGATGGAACAGGCGGAAGGGGCCGACACTGCGCTCGACGACGCGGCGCTGCGCCTCGGCCTGTCGGGCAACCTATGCCGTTGCACCGGTTACGGACAGATCCTCGAAGCGGGCCGCGAGCTGCGTCCCTCGGCAATCCCTGGCGTGGCCGATCGATTCGACACGGCGGCGATGCTCACCGAGTTCACCGCCCTCGGCGGCAAGGGCGTGGTGATCGACACGGCGCCGCCGGTCTGTTTGCCAACGACCGTCGACGAGCTGCTCGCGGCCAAGGCCGATCGGCCCGACGCTGCGCTTGTGGCGGGGGCGACCGACCTCGGCGTGCAGCGCAACCATGGCAGGTTCGCCCCGTCGGCGGTGATTTTCACCGGCGGCGTGGAGGAACTCAAGCAACTCAAGGTCGTGGGCGACGAGCTCGTCATCGGGGCCGGCGTCACCTGGGACGAGGTCGAATGCCGCGTGCGGCCGCTCGTGCCGCAGTACGCCGATCTGCTCACCCGCTTCGGCAGCCCCCAGATCCGCAACGCCGGCACGCTGGTGGGAAACCTAGCGAACGCCTCGCCGATCGCCGACTCAATCCCGTTCCACATGGTCGCCGGTTCGACGTTCGAGCTGGCAAGCTCGGAGGGCCGGCGCAACGTGGCGATCGAAGATTTTTATCTTGGCTACAAGGAACTCGACCTGAAGTCGGATGAGGCGATCTTGGCGGTGCGCACGCCGTTGCCGCTGCCCGCCGCGCGGGTGAGGCTCTACAAGGTCTCCAAGCGTCGCGACATGGACATCAGCACCGCCACGGCGGCGTTCTGGGTCGAGACCGACCGCGATGGTTTGGTGTCGGCACTGCGCATAGCGCTCGGCGGCGTGGGCCCCACAGTGATGCGGGCCCGCGAGGCCGAGGCGCTGCTCGTTGGCGCCCCGCTCTCGCTCGAAGCGATGCGGCGAGCCGGTCGCACGGCCGGCGCGGCCATCACGCCGATCTCGGACGTGCGGGGCGGAGCCGACTACCGGCGGCTGCTGGTCGAGAATCTGTTCGTAAAATGCTGGCACGATTTAGGAACGAGCTCGCACGCTAGTAACGGAGTGAAGACCTGAACGATGGGCGCCGTCGGAAAACCTCTGCCGCACGAATCGGCCGTTGGCCACGTCACGGGCCGTGCGCGTTACATCGACGACCTCGCGCCGATGGCGGGCGAGCTGTGCGTCGACTTCGTCGGTTCGCCCGTGGCTCGTGGAGTTGTCCGTTCGATCGACCTAGCCGCCGCTCGGGCGGCGCCGGGCGTCGTTTGCGTGCTGACTTACGAGGACCTGGGGGGCCGGAACCACTTCGGGCCGATCTTGCCCGAGGAGCCGTTTCTTGCCGAGAAGGAACTCGTTTACCTGGGCCAGCCGGTCGTGGTGATCGGCGCCGAGACGGCCGAGGCGGCCCGGCGGGCGTGTTCGCTGGTACGGATCGATTGCGATCAGCTCGAGCCGGTTCTGTCGATCGACGACGCGATCGCCGCCGATGCGTTCATCGCCCCGGAGCGCCAGCTCATCAGCCCCGGCGCCGAGAACGACGAACGTTTCAAAGCCGCCTTCCAAACGGCGCCCCACACTCTGTCGGGCCGGTTCCATGCGGGCGGGCAGGAGCAGTTCTACTTCGAAACCCAATCAGCCATCGCCCTGCCGGGCGAGGGGGATTCGATCCGCGTCCTTTCCTCCACGCAGTCGACGACCGAGACCCAAGAGGTCGTCTCCGAGGCGCTTGGCGTCGGCTTCCATCAGGTGATCTGCGAGTGCCACCGCATGGGCGGGGCGTTCGGCGGCAAGGAGACGCAGTCGACCCTTACGGCCGTGATGGCGTCGCTCGTCGCGCACAAGACCGGCCGCCCGGCGCGGCTCGTGCTGCGCCGCGATGTCGACATGCTCACCACCGGCAAGCGGCACCCGTACCAAACCGACTACCGCGTGGCGTTCGACGCCGAGGGGCGGCTGCTGGCGGTGGAGTTCAGGTTTTTCTCAAACGGCGGGGCGTTCGCCGACCTCTCGACCTCGGTTCTGGACCGCACGCTGTTCCACGCCGACAACGCCTACCACACGCCGCTGATGCGCGTCACGGGTCGGGTCTGCCGCACCAATCTGCCGCCGAACACGGCGTTCCGCGGATTCGGCGGGCCGCAGGCGGTGGTACTCATCGAGAGCTGCCTGCACGACATCGCCGCGGTGGTCGGCCGCGACCCGGTCGACGTGCGGCGCGATAATCTCTACGTCGACGGCGACCCCGAGCGGAGCGTCACCCAGTACGGCCAGACGGTGCGCGATCACCTGCTAGAGGAGACGCTCGACCGGCTGGTCGAGTCTTCCGACTACCGCCGGAGGTTCGCCAAAGCGGAGGCGTTCAACCGACAAAGCGAGACGCAGCTCAAGGGTGTGGCGTTATCGATGGTGAAGTTCGGCATCTCGTTCACAACCAAGTTCCTCAATCAGGCGAACGCCTTGGTGAACCTCTACACCGACGGCTCGGTGCAAGTTTCCACCGGCGGCACGGAGATGGGGCAAGGGCTGAACACGAAGATCCGCCAGGTCGTGGCCGACGAGTTCGGCCTGCCGGTCGAGCGCGTGCGGATGATGGCGACCTCCAGCGAGAAGAGCAACAACACGTCGCCCACGGCCGCCAGCGCGGGGACCGACCTGAACGGCGCCGCCGCGCTCGACGCCTGCCGACAGATCAAGCAGCGTATGATCGCGTACGCCGCCGAGCTATTCGGCGCTGCGCCCGAGGCGGTGCTGATCGAGGGGGGGCGTGTGTCTGCCCGCGGCGGCGAGCCGGCCGCCGGGCTCGACTTCGGCGAGTTCTGCGCGAGGGCCCGACGCGAGCGAGTGAACCTCGGCGCCCGCGGGTTCTTCGCCACGCCCGAGCTCGATTACGACCCGGTCGGCGGCCGCGGCAATCCGTTCTACTACTACACGACCGGCGCCGCCGTGGCCGAGGTGACAATCGACCGCTTCACCGGCGAGCTCGCTTTCGACCGCGCCGACCTCCTGATGGACGTCGGCCGGATGATCAACCCCGGCGTCGACCGCGGCCAAGTGATTGGCGGCTTCGTGCAGGGCGTCGGTTGGGTGACGAACGAGGAGCTACGCTACGACGGCGCCGGCCGGCTGCTCTCGACCGGCCCGACGACCTACAAGATCCCCAACGTCACCGACCTGCCGCGGGAGCTGAACGTCGATTTCATCGACAACCCGAAGCACCAGAAGAACGTCCGGCAGAGCAAGGCGGTGGGCGAGCCGCCGCTGATGCTCGGCGTGGCGGTCTGGCTGGCGGCCAAGCACGCGCTGTCGTGCCTAGCGCCGGGCGCGCCGGTCGAGCTGGCCGTCCCCGCCACGGGCGAAGAATTGCTCACGCGGATGACCCGGCTTGCGAGGAGCGAGGCATCGCACGCCAAGGCGGCGGGGTCGCCATGAGCCATGACTCCCTGCTCGCCCGCGCGGCGGAACTCGCCGAGCGCGGGTCGCCGCTGGTCGTCGTGACGCTGGCCGAGGTGACCGGCTCGGCGCCCTCCGACACGGGGGCGAAGATGCTCGTCACGGCCGAGGGCCACGACAGCGGCACCGTGGGTGGCGGCAGGGTCGAGGCCCGGGCGATCGACGAAGCCTTGAAGATGCTCACCGAAGGAGGCCCCGCCTGCCGGCTGGTCGACTGGAGCCTCAAGGCCGATGTCGGCATGACCTGCGGCGGGCGCGTGAAGCTGCTGCTCGAGCGCCACGGCGCCGATGAGTGGCCGCTCGTCGTGTTCGGCGCCGGGCACGTCGCCCAGGCGCTCGCCCGAATCCTGGTGACGCTGCCTTGCCAGGCGACGTTCATCGACCCCCGCGGCGATTGGCTCGCCAAGCTGCCCGAGCGTGTCCGCACGATCGAAACGGACGACCCGCCCGCCGAGGTCGACCGCCTGCCCGAGGGGGCGTTCGTTCTGTGCATGACCCGCGGCCATAAGAGCGACCTGCCGGTGCTCGTGCGGCTGTTTCAGAGCGATCGCGACTGGCCGTACGTTGGCGTGATCGGCAGTCAGGCGAAGGCGGCCGTCTTGCGCAAGGAACTCGCCGCTGCAGGCGTGCCGGCCGAGCAGGCCGTGTTCCACTGCCCGATCGGTTTGCCGATCGGCACGAACCACCCGGGCGAGATCGCGGTGAGCATCGCCGCGCAGTTGCTCGAAGCACGCGACGCGATCAAAGCCGGTTGAAGGCCGCCAGAAATCCCCCTCCCCCAAGGAGGGAGGGGAACTCTCTTACCCCAGTTCCGCGTCGAGTGCTTTGAGGATCGTGTCGACGCTCTCGTCCCGCGCCCCGTGGCCCATCAGGCCGATGCGCCAGCAAACGCCCGCCAACGCGCCCAAGCCGCCGCCGATCTCCAGGCCGTGCTCGGTGAGCAGCCGCTTGCGAACGGCCGCCTCGTCCGCCACGCCCGCCGGGATCTTCACCAGGTTGAGCATCGGCAGCGAATGGTCCGGGTCACTGGCGTACTCGAAGCCGCGTTCGAGCAGCCCAGCCTTGAGCTTCTCGTGCGTCGCTTGGTGGCGGGCGAAGCGTTCTTCGAGGCCCTCTTCGAGCACCAGCCTGAGCGCTTCGTGCAGCGCGTAGTTCATATTCACCGGCGCCGTGTGGTGATACGCCCGGCTGCCGCTCCAGTAGTTGCCCACGAGCGTAAGGTCCAAGTACCACGAGTGGACCGGCGTCTTGCGGCCGGCGAGCTTGTGCATCGCCCGCTCGGAGAGCGTGACAGGCGACAAGCCGGGCGGGCAGGAGAGGCACTTCTGCGTGCCGCTGTAAGCGCCGTCGACGCCCCAGGCGTCGACCTCCAGCGGCAGGCCGGCGAACGACGTGACGCAGTCCATCAGCAGCAGGCCGCCGTGCTTGTGCATCGCCTCGCCTAAGCGGTCGAAGGGCTGGTGGACGCCGGTCGACGTTTCGGCGTGGACGAAGCAGGCGATCGCCGGCTCGAGCTCTTCGATCTTGGCGACCACGGCGTCTTGGTCGAACGCCTGCCCCCAGTCGGCGTCCATCGTGTGGACCTCACCGCCCGCGCGGCGGGCCTTCTCGGCGAGGCGACCGCCGAACACGCCGTTCACGCCAACCAGGCACACGTCGCCCGGCTCAACGAGGTTGTCCATGAGCATCTCGGCCCCGGCCGAGCCGGTACCCGAGCACGCCAGGGTCATCTCGTTCTCGGTGCCGAACACCGTTTGCAGCATCGAACGCACCTCGTTCATCACCCGCATGAACTCGGGGTCCATGTGCCCGATGCACGGCTTGGCCAAGGCCTCCAGGACCGATGGCGCCACGGGCGAGGGCCCCGGTCCGTGCAGCAGACGGGTGGGAAGCTCCAGGGGGGCAGCGGCGGCGGTAGCGGGCACGGCGGACTCCATACAGGTACTAGCAACGGCAGACACAACACGTCGGCGAAACGGCAAGGGCCCGATTCTCTCCCGCCTCCGTGCTGCTGCCAAGAGAGGCGCCCCAGTGCGCGATTGGCGGCAACAGTTTGGTCTGGCGCCGACCAGCGCGGTTGTCACGCATGCAGGCGCCCAAGGTTGCGGCAATTCGTGGTCTGCTACCGCTTAAGCAAAGCGGCCGATAAATGCCCACAACCACCGCAACGGGGCCGAAAGTCGAAGCGAGGAGTGTTGATGAGGCATCACTGGCATGGCGATTGCCTAACCGCTCCAGGAGTGAGCTCCTCGCCGCTCGCTAGCACGTCACACGCACCTACCCGGATCGTTCAGATGTCACCACCCACGCTCAGCCGACTGGCCGTGGTCGCCTGCTTGGCGGCCGCCCCCGTCTCCGCCTTGGCGGCGCCCGAACCTGCCGAGGTCCGCAGTTTCGAAGACGTGGTCGCCATGGCCAGCGAACAGGCCGCCGTGCAGCACCAGCCGCCTACGCGGGCCCCGCAGGAGCTGCTCGACCTCGACTACGACGGCTACCGCAAGATCGCCGTTCGCCACGAGAACGCGATGTGGCGCGACGAGGATCGCAAGACCTGGGCCGAGTTCTACCCGGCCGGCTCGATCTTCGAGTACCCGGTCGACGTATATGTGGTCGACGAAGACAAAACCCGCCGCGTGGAGTACGGCCCGCAATGGTTCCAGTTCCGTGGCGAGACGGAGCGGCTCGCCGACTCCGAGGGCGGACTGGCCGGCATGCGGCTGCTCACGCGACTGCCCGGCAACGAGCACAAAACCGAGTTCGTCTCTTTCCTGGGCGCCAGCTATTACCGCGCCATCGGCACGGGCCAGTGGTACGGCACGTCGGCCCGCGGCTTGGCGGTCGACATTGGTCTGGGAACCCCCGAAGAATTCCCCCGCTTCACGAAGTACTGGATCCAGCCTCCCACCAGCGACTCGGAAGACCCCGAGGTGGTGTGGGCGTTGATGGACAGCCCGGCGGTGAGCGGGGCGTACGAGTTCCGCGTGTCGCCCGGCGAAGCAACCGAGGTGTTTGTTACTGCGCACGTGTGGATGCGGCACGGCGTGCAGAAGCTGGCCGTGGCGCCGCTCACCAGCATGTTCATGTGGGACGCCGACCATCAGCCCGAAGGAGACCACCGCCCCGAAGTGCACGACGCCGACGCGCTGGTCATTCATGGCGCCACGCCCGAGGGCGAGACCTGGGTGTGGCGAGACCTGGAGCGCCCCGACCGTCCGAAGGTGAGCTCCTGGCCGCTTGAGAACCTGTACGGCTTCGGGCTCGTGCAGAGCGAACGCGACCCGGCCAAATACAACGATAACGAAGCGCACTACCACGAGCGGCCCAACGTGTGGGTCGATGTCGGCGCCCGTTGGCCGTGGGGCCCGGGGCGGGTCGAGCTGCTGGAGCTCGACGCCAAGCACGAGGGCATGGACAACATCGGCGCGTATTACGTTTTCGACACCGACCGAGTCGATTTCAAGGAAGCGTTCACACTCAACTACCGTGTCGTCTTCAGCAAACAAGCGCCTGAAGACACAGCGACGGAGCGTGTGGCCCAGGTCGAGCCCGAGTCTTACCTCGGCAAGCTTCGAGTGAATCGCCGCATTGCCGCGGGCATGCCCGGCAGCTCGTCCTCTGCACCGTAATCGCGAATCGGCGTTCCCAACCCGCCTTCCAACACCCACCTCTCCCCACCACCCACCCCAGGCGATCAACGTCTTTAGAGACCTCGATCACACAGGAAACCGATAAGATGGCAACCACGCTCCCCACCCCCTGCAGCCACGCCCCCCAAGAGAAGCCCGCTTCTCACGTGGAGACGTTCGCCCGCACCGCGGTGTCGGATTACGCTCAAGCCCAGGGCGCCCGCGACCCGGTCGCGATTGCGCGTTTTGCGGTCGCGTGCGTCGAGGCCGCGAGCCGCCGCGAGGGGGTCAGCCTTGCTTCACTCCCCGAAGAGGCCCTCGACGAGGCCGCCAGCCGGATAATCACGATCGCTCAGAAAGGAACGCGGCTTTCGCCCCCCGCCGGAGCCAGCGCGCCGAAGTTCAAACGTGGCCGCATGCCCGAGCAACCCCTGGGCGAGCTGCTGGAGCCGATGGCCCGCGTGCGTGAGAGTCGTGTTATCGGCGCGTTTAGCAGCGTGTTGACGCTCTGCCTCGGCAAGGTCGGCATCGGCGGCTAGGCCGATCCCCTTGCTACTATCCCGTCGAGCACTCTCAAACCGGCCTGCCTCGTGTGAGGCGCACCACTTTTTATGCACCCCGATCATTTCAATCAGCGCGAAGACACCTCGTGGCGTGGCGCTCTCACCGCGCTTGTGGCGGCGATCATCGGCGCCACAGCCGCGGCGATCGTGTGGCGCGCCGCCACGCCTTTTGGCGCCACGCTGGCCGACTACGTGCTCGCGGGGCTGATGTTCGTGCTGACCTCTTGGATCGCGCTGTGGTGCACGCTCGCCACGGTCGGATTCGTGCGGCTCGTGCTGCGTGGCCCCGAACCCACGATCGAGCCGCCCGGGGCCGATGAGCGGATCGCACGCACCGCGGTGCTGATGCCGATCTACAACGAGACCGTGGCCGAGGTGATTGCGCGTGTCGAGGCGATGCGGCAATCGCTCGCGCGCATGGGCCGCGGCGGCGACTTCGATTTCTTCCTGCTGAGTGACTCGACCAACCCGCGTCGCTGGCTCGAGGAGGAGAGCCTGTGGCTGCGGATGGACCGCAGCGCCGCGCTGCCGAGCGTTTACTACCGCCACCGCCGCGAGAATAGTCGCCGCAAGGTCGGCAACCTGCACGATTTCTGCGTCCGCTGGGGCAAGCTCTACGACTACATGCTCGTGCTCGACGCCGACAGCCTCGTCGAGGGCGCGGTGATGGTCGAGCTCGCTCGCCGCATGGACCGCGACCCGGCGCTCGGCATCCTGCAAACACCGCCGCTGCCGTTGGGCGATGGCTCGATCCTCGCCCGCGGCCAGCAGTTCGTTAGCCGCTTGTGCGGCCCGGTGCTGGCCGAGGGCTTGTCGTGGATCTGCGGCGACGGAGGCAACTACTGGGGCCACAACGCCATCATCCGCACACGCGCGTTCATGCGCCACTGCGGGCTATCCGACCTGCCGGGCGCCAAGCCGCTCGGCGGCGAGGTGCTCAGCCACGACTTTGTCGAGGCTGCCCTGATGGGCCGCGCCGGCTACAAGGTGCGCCTCGCGACCGATTTGACGGCGAGCTATGAAACCACCCCCTCCACGCTCCCGGAGTACGCCCAACGCGACCAACGATGGTGCCAGGGCAACCTGCAGCACAGCCGCCTGGTGGTGAGTCGAGGCATCCCGCTCAGCAACCGCTTCCATTTCGCCACGGGCGTCATGGCGTACGGCTCCTCGCCGCTGTGGCTCGCGTTCTTGCTCGTCAGCCCGCTGGCGTTGATGGCGACCGAAGCGGCCGCTAGCGCCTGGCTCGGCCTGGGGCTGTTCGGCTTTGTCATGGCGATGCTGCTGCTGCCGCGATTCTACGGGATCGTGCTCGCCTGCAACGACACCGCCACGATCCGCGGCTACGGCGGCGAGGAGCGGCTCGTGGCGAGCGCGGCGTTCGAGTTCCTCACCTCGGTGCTGGTCGCCCCGGTGATGATGATGCTGCACACGCTCTTTGTCGTCACGACGCTCCGCGGCGAGACGGTGGAGTGGGCTTCGCAAGACCGCTCGGCCGAGGGGGTAAGCTGGCGTCAGGCTTGGTCGTTGCACAAGTGGCACACCATGGCGGGCGTGCTGACGGCGGCGGCCTCGATCTACCTGTCGACGACGCTCGCCGTGTGGCTCGCCCCGATCTGGCTCGGCCTCGTGCTCTCGGCCCCGATGTGCGTGGCGATCAGCTCGCGTCGGCTCGGACTGCGGGCGCGTCGCTGGGGCCTGCTGGCCGTGCCGGAAGAGTCCGAGCCTCCGGCGGTCGTCGCCGCCTACGAGCGCATCGTCAAGTCGATCGAGGCTCGCGGTTCGTCGGTCGACTTGCTCGGCTTCCTGAGCAACGCTCAAACGCTCGAGCAGCATTGCCGCAACCTCCACGAGACCGAGCAGCAGGCGGCTTGCGACTCGGTCGTAGCGGAACGACTTGAGCGGCTGGTGGCGAGCGGTCGTTTAGAAGAGGCCACGCCACTCGAAGAACGCAGTGCGCTCTGCGATCCCGACCTCCTGTGGCGACTGCACCGCAAGGTCTGGGCCGCGAGGCTCAAGGCCTCGCAAGCCGCTAGCCCCATCCTCGCATCGCACTTCGATGCCACAAGCAGCCCGCTGCCGACGCATCTGTGACGGCTGCGCAATGGTTACTCTTTGGGGCTTTTCGCCTCACGCTTATCCGTTTGATCTTCGCGGAGAGCTTCCTTCGAGCCAAGCGTGTCGACCCTCACCCGGAAGGCGGTTTGAGTCATTTCGCGATGGGGCGCATTGCTAAACGAGAGCAGCTTGCCGACGTAAACATCGCCCGCTTTGACTTCCCGCCACACCCGGTTTCGCACTCCGAACGGCGGCGGTCCGGGAGTCGAACGCTCGCCGAAGTCCTCGGCCTGCCGCTCGAGGTCATCAAGAGCGATCTCTTCGAAAGCAATCTTCGAGCTGTCGGCCTGTTGGGCGATCCACTGCACTGCGAATCCGTGGTACTCCCAGTTGTCATCACCGAATTTTAGATTCATCTGGTCATCTTTTTGCTCGAAACTTATCCCACACGCAACGCGTGACCGCGCGTCGCTTCCACCGGTGTAGGCGAGGATGGAGCCCTTCTGCATGCCTTCGAGACTAAACCCATTGGGATCGCTGTTTTTCGTGCTAATCCACTCGACCGTGGCTCGCGCCGCAATAAGCGGGTGCAGGGTCAAAACGATCGCCCGCGGCTTCGTTTCTGAAGAGACCCCTAATTCATGGCCGCTCTGCGTGTGGCCGCGGAGCGACGCTGTGACCTGGTGTGGGCCCGGGTAGAGGCTCAGCGTGCATTCACCACCGGTGTCGGTCCGCTTCGGTTCAGCCGACCGCGCGTCGCGTTTAACGCCCGTTGAACGAGCGACAACACTCGCCCCCGCCAGCGGGGCGCCATCGGGACCCACCACCCTCACAAGCACCTCTCGCTTGTCCGCCACGCTGTGGCGGAACACCTTCAGCACCCCGGCGTCGATCACCGCGTTGGGAGAAGTGGAAAACGCCAACTCGCTCGCACGGTACGCGGTGCTCGTCAACTCGAGTTGGCTAGGGCCGCCGCCGCTGACGCGGTTTCTCCTCTGCTCGGTGTGGAGGTAGTAGCCCTCCGGATAGGCCTCGAGGCTAGCGTTGCTGCCGCGTGAACGGATCCGGAAGGGGGTTTCGCCCACCGGCGTCCCGTTTTGGTCGACCAGCTGGAAGTAGGCCGCGTGCAGCTGGTTCTCGGCAAGCAGAGAGCTGGTTCCATCGATCTGACGGTTCAGTTCATCGAGTCGCCTCAAGAGCAGGGCCGGCAACGACTCGAGTTCTTGACGTTTTTCGATCGCGTCGAACAACCGCCTCGCCTCGCCCGGGTAAGCCTCCAGCACCCGCTCGCGGTGCGGATCGACGATGGAATGGGCGGCTGCCCCCTGACCGGCTTTGACTAGCGACCACGCGCACCAGAATGCCGCGCCGGGATCGTCGGGCGCCAGCCGATGGGCTTCCTTGAGCAGGCCGAGGCCCGCCCCGCGGCCCTGGAGGAGCTCCGCCTCTAACCCCCGCAGCACCAGTCGCTGGTGCTCAGCCAACTCGCCCCCCTCGGCCGCACGCACCGAAACCACCTCGGCCAGCGGGGCGGGCAACTCGGCGCCACCGACCGTCACAAGAATCCGGTCACCGTCGAATCGCACGTCTCCCTCAATCACGGCGCCCGACTGCAGCGTGACACGTTGCTCGGCAGTCGACTGGCAGACGAAGGCCGTGGCCGCAACGAAGCAAGCCAGGTGAGCCGCCAAACGAAAGAGCCAACTAATCGAGCACGCGGGCATCGTCCAACCTTGTGAATACGAGTGAGCAGTCGCGGTGGCCGCCAGACCTGAGATGTAACAGCACGCCAGTATAGTCGGGATCGACCCTACGGTGTCGCTCTGAGGCTCAAGGCGACGGAGTGCTAAACAGTCGCAGGAGTAGCCACCCAATCCGCCCTTGGCGTTTGGCGCAAGGCTTGGCGTGTCGACTACTCCTCGTCGCGTAACGCCTCGGCCGCTGCGAGCTTCTCCCGCAGCTCGGCGCGGAACCGCTCCGGGGCGAGGCTGATCGCCTGCTCCCATGTCGCGCTCGCCGTGTCGTATTCGCCATTCGCCGCCTGGGCCGTGGCCAGAGTTTCGTAGGCCGCGTAGTAGGGCGACGGCAAGCTCTCGACCGCCCGCCGGGCCAGCACCACCGCCCGCTCGGCGTCGCGGAGCGATTCTTCCTTGGCTGTTGCTAGGAGATAAGCCAAGTTGTTCTTCGCGACCCAATGGTCGGGCGCCACGACCAGCACCCGCTCGTAATCGGCGATCGCCTCGGCCTCGCGGCCCCAGCCATTGGCGATCTCGGCCCGCGCCATACGCAGCCGCGTGTTGTCGGGCCGCTTAGCGAGTTGCTCGGTCAACAGTGCGATCGCCTCGTCGATCGACTTGTTGCTCGCGAGTTTGCCGGCCTGACGTACGTACGAGGCGACCGACACCCCGTCCGGGTTGATAGGGTAGCGGACCTCGGCGGCGCCGGCGCCCAGCGAGACGCTCTCGACCGGTCGCCAATCCGTGGCGTCGTAGTAGTCGTCTTTCGCTCGGAGGGAATGGAGCCGGATGACTAGCTCAGACGCCGGCAGCCGCAGTCGCAGCCGCCCCTGCGCCGTGACCGGGGCCGCGAAGTAGTGGAGGCTCCCCTTCGCGTTCACGAGTTGGACGCCGAGGCTGGCCGTCGACTCTTTCTCCAGAACGATCGGCTCGCTCGACGCCTCGTCGATCAATTGGATGGTGACGATTCTGCCCGTCTCGAGTTGCAGCGGCGGCGGCTCCGCGGTCGATCCCGCTTCAAGCGAGGTGACGCGTTGCTCGCCGCTGGGGATCGGCTCCACCAGGGGATCCTCCGCCCCCGTGTGCAGCAGGCTCACCACGTAGCCGCCCGCCGGCAGCCCGGCGAAGCGGTAGCGCCCTTCGCCGTCAGTGGCCTGTTGCAGATAGACCTGCCGCAGCTCCGCAGCCGTGCGACCCGCTTCGTCGTCGGACGCCGGACCTACGAGGCCGTCGCCACGCAGCACGACAACTTGGTCCACGACCGGCTCGCCATCGGGCCCGAGCACCTGGCCCGTGACCACCGCTTCTGGCCGCATAACGAGGTCGACCTCGCTCGGCGCCCGGTCGAGCGGCGCCCACGTCACGGCGTACCCAGCACGAGTCGCCTCGACGCAGCGTTGGGTGGCGGCCAGGAACGAGCCGGTCCATTGCTGGCCTTCCTCCTCGGCCGCTTTTTGCTGACGCTCAAGTGACTCGCGTTGCTGCCGGAGTTCCCTCTGCCGCATCGCCTCGAAGTCGGCCGCCGCGAGGTCGTCGATCACGTAACGTCCCTCGGCGTCCGTGACCGCCGTGTGCAAGGGCCCCGGAACGTTCAGGCCAGGCATGACCACGAAACGCACGGTCGCCCCCGCGAGCGGGTTGCCCTGGGCGTCGGTCACGCGGCCGCTGACCGGCGCCGCCGGTGGCATCGTGACCAGCCACCGGACCCCTTCGTGCTCGACCATTGCCGGCTCCACGTGGGCCGACTGCGACGCGAGGCCCGGTTTCTTGAAACTCAGGCTGAACGGGAACGCCATCTCGATACGGGTACTGGATTCTTTGGTGAAGTCCGGCAAACCCGCGAACTCGAACCCGCCGTTCTCCGCGGCGGTCGTCGTAGCGAGCACACTGGGGACGGCGCCCTCCGGCCCCATGTCGAGCCGCGACAACACGACCTCGGCGCCCTCGACCGGCTCGCCGTCGGGTGTCTTGCAAACGCCGGTGATCTTTCCCGCCTCGCCCGGCAAGAGCACCGGCCGCGCGGTTTCCGCGTGCTGAGGCGGCGCGGCGGGCAGAAAGACATCGAAGACCTCGCCGTCTTGAGGGGGCGCGCCGTCGGATGCCGCAGGCGCCTCGGCGACACGGGACGGCTGGGCCTCACTCGCGTTTTGCGCCGGGCTGAGTGTCACGAGCGAGGCGGCCACGGCGAGCGTCAGACAAGCCACCCCGCAGGCCGCCCGCCAGCGGACGCCGAGCGACCTCAGCACGGTGAACTTCTCGTCGAGCAGCACCGCCACGCGGCTGCGCAGTTGGCTCGGCCCCTCCCACAGGCCGGCGGCGCCGGCCAGCCTGGGCGGGGAGGTGAGCGTGCGGGCCCAGCCGAGGAGCCGCTCGGCGTACGCCTGGCGGCCGCTCAGCTCGGCGGCGGCCGCGTCGGCCAGCGTCTCCTGGTCGAGCCGCACCCGGCGCCGCAGCAGCCAGTAAAGCGGCTGCGGCCACAAGACGATCGAGAGCAGGCGTAGCGCCGCGAGCAGCCATAAGTCTTTGTTGCGGAGGTGGGCCAGCTCGTGAGCGAGCACCGCGTCGAGTTCTTCGGCCGGCTTATCCCCCGCCCACTGGGCTGGCAACACGATCGCTGGCCGCCGCAGCCCGGTAGCCACCGCCGTGGCGAGCCGGTCGCTCACCAGCAAGCGGGGCAGGGGAGTGACGTTCGGCAAGGCGGCCAGGCGGCCCACGAGCGCTGGAGGGGCACGCTTGGCGTCGGCCAACAGCCTACGCGAGGCGAACGCGCCAATGAGCAGCCACGCCACGGCGACCATGCCGCCCAACGCTGCGGCTTGAATTAAGCGTTCAGGAAGATTGTGCGCCGTGTTCGGCGGCTGCCTAGTGGGCGATGATGATGGCGTCGGCGTCGTCGCAAGTGGGTTGGCAGCTATAGCATCGATTGCCTGAGTTGCGAGGTCTTGGGTGTCGGGGGTCGGTGCGACCGTCGCTGAGGGCGCCGCCGCGGGCGTGGCTTCTTGCACGACGGTCAGTCGCCACAAGCCCCACTCCGGCGCCAGCGCCAAGGCGAGCAGCAAGCAAACGCCCGCCCCCGCGCCCCAGGCGAGCGCCAGCCGCCAAACCGGCTGGCGCCAAACCACGCCCGCCGCCAGCGCGAAGGCGAGCAATGCGAACGCCGCGAGATGAAAATCAAGCAGGGCGGACGCCCAGCTGTCGAGCAGTAGCGATTCAAAGAGCGACATCACTTCCCGCCTTTCTTGCGTGAGGGACTCGGCTTCGCTTTCTTGCGGCTCGCTTGGTTATCACGGGCAGCGGCGATCATCGCCTCGAGTTCATCGAGCTCGTCAGACGACAGCTTGCGGCCGTCGATGGCGTGGACCAAGTACTCGTGGACCGCCCCGTCGAACACCTTCTCCAGGAAGCCACCGGCGATCTGGCCGAGCGTCTTCTTGCGGGCCACGAGCGGGCGGTAGACGTACGCCTTGCCCCGCCGGGTGTGGTCGACCAAGCCCTTCTGCTCCATCACTTGGAGCAAACTGAGCACGGTGGTGTAGGCGAGCCCGCCGCCGTCGGCGTTCAAGCGGTCGACGACCTCACGCACGGTAGCGCCCCCCGGCGACGCATCGTCGCCGTCACGCTCGACGGCGTCCCACAAGACCTTCAGGGCGTCGAGCTCCCGGTCGGTCGGTTCGAAAGAATCCATCGCACGCCTCGCTTAACTACTGGAGAACTAGTAGCAACGAGAGGCAATCTACTAGCCAAGCAGTAGATGTCAAGAAGATTCTTGAACGGGAGGACGATTTAGCGATAAGAGCCGTGACCTAGCGGAGCGAAGAGTGAAACCGCGCCCCCCCTCAATCCACGTCGAGCTGTTGCTCGAGTGTCTCAACGTCGGCGCCCGAGTCGGGCGTTAGTTCGAGCGCCGCGTGGTAGGCGCCGGCCGGCAGGCCGGGGGTGTCGAAGGCGAGTGTCGCCGACTCGCCCGGCAGCACCCAACGCCCGAAACCGGCCTCGGCCGTGACTTGGCGTTCGACCACGTCGGTCAGGGTGAGCGTGGCGTGGGGCGCCAAGCGACACGTTCCGTGGTTGTGGACACGCAGCTCGACGGAGCCGCTCGTGGCCGTGCGGCGGCGCCACGTGAGCGGGTCGCTCGTCCACTCGACGCGCGACTCGGCGGGCGACAACAGGGCGACCGGCACCCGATGGGCTCCGCCGACCGTGGTCTCGGTCGGCGCGACCTCGACACGCAGCATGGCGTAGTGATCGCGGTCACGGTCGCCGCCGCCTCGCGCCGCCACGAGCACTTGGCGTTTAGAGCGTGGCCGCAGCGTGAAATCGGTGGGCCGCACGGTCAGCCAGTCCTCGGGCGGGGCGCCTCCCTCGGTCCCCTCCGCGGCCAATCGCACGCCGACCGTTTGGTCGGAGCGGTTGGTGAGTGTCAGCGGCACGAGCCGGGCTCCGCCGCGAGCGGTCGACAGCTCGAGCTGGCTCGGCGACGCCTCGACCGCCTCGACCACCTGGGCCACGACCGAGCGCTGCGCCGGGAAGTCGTTGGGACCGACCTCCAGGTCGAAGCGCTGCTTGCGGGCGGCGACGCCGCCGCGAGACAGTGTGACTTCGAGTTGATACTCGCCAGTGAAGAGCGGCTCACCCACGGGCGACATGGCGAGCACGCGACTGCCGGCCAGCATCTGCACCTTGGTCCCCTCGGGGCCACGGATCGCGCTACGCGACGGCAATCGCATGGCGAAGGGGCGGCCGATCGGTCCGCGTTCTCCGTGGATCTGACCGGCCACCTCCCAAACGCCCCCCTGGGCGTCGTTGGCCTCGAGCAGCACGGTGGCGATGGCGCGACCGTGGTGCTCGACCAGCGAGCCGGCGGAGATGGTCGGCGTCGACGCCTCGCGTCCGGCGCCGCCGCTCACCGTGGCGTCCATGCGCATCAGGTAACGCGTGAGGAACTTGACCGATGTTCCCGCCTCGCCGGTCGGCGCCGCCTCGGCGCCGACAAGGGCGCCAACCCCGGTGTCGACCAGGGGGGCGCCGCAGCCGCAGCCACGGCTTATGTCGGTCAGGGTGATCCCGGCGGTGTGGTAGCCGCCTGCGTCGGGCGGCAGACGCCACCTTCCCTCCACCTTCCTGCTCTCGCCCTTGCGTACAAAAACACGGTCATCGGTGAGAAAGCGGATGCTCGTTGACGATGGGACTCCAGTGTTCTCTGCCGGCAGAATCACGCCGGTCGGCTTCTGCACGAGCGCGACCGCCGCCGCCTCGAGCTCCACGTCGGACTCGAGCGCCTCGACCGTAAACTCGAACCGCAGCTCTTGGCCCGGCAGGGCATGGAACTCGTGTGTCAGCGGCGTGATGCGAAACACCGGCTTGGGCGGCGAAGCACGCACACTCACCCGGGTGGCCGCCGAGGCGCACGATCCTATTTCAGAGCCGGCCCACAGCAGCAACGCCGTCAGCGCGATCGCGCCCGTCTTCTTCGTGCGTCGGAGCACAGTCGTATCCCTCCTTCAAGATCCGGGGCGAGATGAAGATCGCCACCTCCGCCTTGGTGTCGAGCTTTTCGATACGGTTGAAAATCTTGCCCACGTACGGCAAGTCCCCCAGGAACGGCACCTTGTTGTGATGATCGACCTTCTGCCGCTGGGTCAGTCCGCCGATGACGATCGTCTCACCGTCGAGCACCTTCACGGTGGTCGAAACGCTGCGGCGGTTGATCACCGGGAAGCGGTCGGACGGATCGGCCTGGGTCTCGTCCGAGCGGATGTCTTCGCTCACCTCAGCGCGATCGATTTTTACCGTGACGTACGGGCTGCGAATCGCCGGGGTGATCTCGAGCATGATGCCCGCGTCGACCGCCTGGATGTCTTGGCGGTAGATGAAGTCGTTTCCCTCGGGCTGCACGCTGAAGAAGGTCTCGCGACCGATACGGATCTGGGCCTTCTCGCCGTCGAGCGCCATCACGCGCGGTGAAGCGCGGATCTTTACAAAGCCCTTCTGCTCCAGCATCCGCAGCAGCGAGCTGGTCACCTGGAAGTTGTTGAGGTTCCCGGCCGCGTTCGACGCCCCCACCGTGCTCGCCAGGCTCAGCCCCGACACGGCCAGCTGGGTCGTGCGGTCGTAGAGACGCACGCCGGCGTCGACATCGAAACCGAAGCGGAAGCTCGCCTGCGGCGAGTAGACGCAGATCATCGCCTCGAGCACCACCTGCGGCACGGGCCGGTCGAGGTGCTCGAGCTCGGCCAGGATTTGATCGGCGACCGCCGGCGGCGCCTCGACCAGCAGCCAGCCGCCGTTCGGCGCGGTCCGCACGAACCGCGTGTGCCGGGCTGGCAGCAGCGAGGCGAGCTCCTCGGGGCTGCGGTGCAGGGCGGTGTAGCGATACCGGTCGGCGAGCCAGTTGAACAACGCCGAATCGGGATCGGCCAACCCCACGTAGGTCACCCCCTCCACCTCGCGGTGGACGAAACCGAGAGGCAGCAGCACCTGCCGCAAGGCCTGATCGAACGATCGGTCGTCGATGATCGCGGTCGTGGCCCCACGCACGGCGTCGTCGATGATCACCTGCGTCTCAGCCTGGCTGGCGAGTGACTGGACCGCCTGACGAACGTCGGTCTCGACAAAGGTGTCGCTCACCCGCACACCCGCATCGGTCGGGGTCGGCAGGAGCGCGGGCGCCCCAGCGGCGCTGTTGAGCGGCGCCGCGATCAGATTGTGCGACGCGGTGCGAACCATCGTGTCGGGCTGAGCGAGACGCTCGCCTTCCGGCAACCCGCTATGCGCAGGTTCACGATGCGGCGTTTCGCGATGAAATGATTCAACGCCGGGACCCGATAGCTTTTCAATCCTCGCTGGCAAAGGTTTCGCAACCACACCTAGCGGCGGCAACCGACAGCCGGTGTGAGCGAGCGGTCGATTGTACGTGGCCAGGGTGTGAGCCCCGGCGTTCGACCCTAAGCCGTCCGCCTGATCCGGAAACCCTGCGAACGCTGGGAAGCGGAACTCTTCCTGCACGCCCCCGCCGTGCCAGTGCTCGGGCGACGAAGCCGCGCTCTGCGTGGCCGCTGGCTCTTTGGACGCCGAAGCGCAGCCGCCACCCGTCGGGATCACCACACACAGCACGATCAGAAATGTGCGGCGCGGTGTTTTGCGGTTGGCCATCGAATCCCCCCGTGCCTTGCAGTTCCCACACCTAAGCGGGGTGGTTGATAGCGGCTCGATCCACAGCGTTAGGAAGTATTGCCGTAGCGAGGCTCAACGCTGAGCTTGGAACGCGGCGATCAGTTCGCGGTAATGGTGCCCACCACGGTCACGCAGTACGTGCCAGGAACGAGCGTCGCGAGGCTGCCGGTGACAAACGCGACTTCGAGGTCGAACGTCGCGCTGCCGGGCCCGGTCGATTCGGCCTGGACCGTGGCAACAACATCGGGGACCACCGCCGAGACATCCGTCTGGTCGGTCCCCGTGGTGACCGACCAGCCGGCGCCGCCATCGGCCGAATCGATGGTTAGCGTCAGTTCCACATCACGCGCGACAAGCGGCAGCGTTTGGTGCGAAAACCCTGTGAGAGTCGAAAAGGTGACGACCGCGCCATCGGCGTCGTTGACCAAACAGGGCCAGAGCGTGTTGCCCAACGACTGGTCATTTGCCGTGCCGTCGTGCGTCAGCGAGATCACACTCACCGTCGGGGGCAAAATACTCAGCGCGGCCTCGACGTCGACGCAGAACAATGCGCTCGCGCTGAGCTGTGCATGAACTACTCCGCAGCACGTGGTGGATAACACGAAACCTATCAGCACCGCCATACAACGAATCATCCGTGATACTCCCTGCCCTGTTCTGCCCTAACGATATGCGATCTCCCGCACATTGATTGAGTTTCGTCCCCTACTCCCAATCGCCTGTAGCGATACCGTCAAACCAAGCCCTGTAAGTGGTTTTCCACATGAGATGTACAAGCACCGGCCTGAGCGACATGTCGGGCGGCAGATCAGCCGCCACTTGGTCGCAGTTCGTCTGCTTCATCGCGGCACGCTGAACCGCCCGCACCGCCAACCCATGCTTGCCTCCACGCCGCGACTTGAAGCCTTAAACCCCTTGATTATCAGGCTTTTTGCTGGGCGACGGCTTGCCGCGTGGCTGTAGAAGCTTATCCTCGCTGTTGGCGGATCCGCTCGTTTCCCGCTCCCCCTCCCTCCCGACCCCCGCCCCTCATGCCACCCTCTGAGAAGCTGCGCGAAGAAGTTGATTACCTGGGTCGCCGTTTCGGCGACGCCCTGCGAGCCCACGAGGGGGACGACGGCTTTGAACTCGTCGAGGCGGTCCGCTCCGACGCCCGGGCCTTCTGCGACGGCGACGAGGGGGCGGGCGACCGGCTCGCCGAGCGGCTCGCCAACCTGCCGAACAACCTGCTGAAGGTGGTGGTCAAGGCGTTCAGCGGCTTCCTGGAGCTCGCTAACCTAGCCGAGGACCGCCAGCGGGTGCGCGCCATCCGCGACGCCGCCCACAGCCGCCCCAGCCAGCCGCGCAAGGAGTCGATCCGCGACGCCCTCGCCACGCTCCGCGAGCAAGGCTTCTCGGCCATGGAGGTGCAGAAGGCGCTCGACCGGCTCGACATCGACTTGGTCTTCACCGCCCACCCGACCGAGGCCAAACGCAAGAGCCTGCGGCAGAAGCTGCGCAACCTCCGCGGGCTGCTGACCGAACGCGACGACCCCCAACTGTTGCCGCGCGAGCGTCAGCGGGTCGAGGGCCGCGTCGAGCGCGAGATGTCCAAGCTATGGCAGACCGACGCCGCCCGGCCGATGCGTCCCACGGTGCTCGAAGAGGTCGAGCGCGGGCTGTCCTTCTTGCCGGTCTTGTGGGACACGGCGCCGAAGATCCTTGACGAGTTACGCGAGGCGATCGCCGCCTCGTACCCCGATGGCGACCTGCGTTGCGCGCGTCCGCTGAGGTTTGGCAGCTGGATGGGCGGCGACCGCGACGGCCACCCTCATGTGACGCCCGACATCACGCGCCAGACGGTCGAGTGGCTCCGCCACGCGGCGCTCGACGCCCACCTGGACAGCTGCCGGCGGCTCTTGGACTCGCTCAGCATGGCGTGCCACGAAGGCCGCGGCTGCGGCGACCTGCTCAGCCTGGTGCAGCAAGCCCGCGAGCTGTGGCCCGTGCTGGACCAAGAGATCGAAGGGCTCGCCCCCAGCGAGGGATACCGGCTCTGGCTGCGGATCGTCATGTGGCGCCTGGAGCAGTCGCGCCGCTCAACGCTCGGCAAGCCGTCGCCCGAAGGGGCCTACGGCAGCGCCGCCGAGCTGCAGGCCGACCTCGAGCACGTCCGCAAAGCGCTGGTCGAGAGCGACAACGCCGACCTGGCCGATACCGAGCTGCAGGAGTGGCTCGACCAGATCGGCGTGTTCGGCATGCAGTTCGCCCGCCTCGACATCCGCCAGCACTCGGGCGTTTACGCCAGCGTGATGCGCGAGCTGTGGGTCGCCTCGGGCGTGCTCGGCGCCGAAGAGGAGCTCGACGAGGCGCGCCGCATCGAGCTCCTGCGGCAGACCATGCCGCTGGCCAAGAACCTTTCGCCGGTCGACCTTTCCGACTCGGCCCGCGAGACGCTCGAGCTGTTCCGCACACTGCGTCGGCTGGCGCGGCGATACGGCATGGAGTCGCTCGGCGCCCACATCGTCAGCATGACCCACGAGCCGAGCGACGTGCTCACCGTGCTCTGGCTGTGGCGCTGGAGCGAGCGCACCGGCGGCGGCGACCCACGCGACGCCGAGCTGCGGCTGCCGCTCGCACCGCTGCTCGAGACGATCGAGGACCTCAACGACGGCCCGCGGATCCTCAAGGGGCTCCTCGAGCTGCCCGAGTACCGGGAGCACGTCGCCGCGTTGGGCGACCAGCAGATGGTGATGGTCGGCTACAGCGACAGCACCAAAGACGGCGGCTACCTGGCCGCCTGCTGGGCGCTGCAGCGTGGGCAGATCAACATCCACGCCGCCGGCGCCCAGGCGGGCGTCCACGTCACGTTCTTCCACGGCCGCGGCGGCTCGCTCGGCCGAGGCGGCGGGCCGGCCGCCCGGGCGATCTTGTCGCTCCCCGGCGTCACGTTCGACGGCTCGCTCCGCCTCACCGAGCAGGGCGAGGTGCTCGCCGAGCGCTACGACTCGCACCCGATCGCCCACCGCCACCTGGAGCAGGTCTTCTGGTCGGTGCTGATGGCGGCCACGCACGACTACTCCAAAGACGACACCCAGGAGTGGCGCACCGCGATGGACCGCATGTCCGATTCGGCCCTGGAGGCCTATCGCCTGCTGGTCGAGAAGCCCGGCTTCGTGCCGTTCTTCCGCACGGCCACTCCGATCGCCGGCATCGAACAGCTGCCGATCGGCTCGCGCCCCGCTAAACGCAAGGGGGGCGACAGCATCCAAGACCTCCGGGCCATCCCGTGGGTCTTCTCCTGGACCCAGAGCCGCTGCCTGCTGCCGGCGTGGTACGGCCTCGGCTCGGCGGTGCTGGCCGAGCTCGACGCCGACCCGAAGCGGATCGACACGCTCCGCGAGATGTACGCCCGCTGGCGTTTCTTCCAGGCGACGATCGACAACACCACCCTGGCGCTTGCCAAAGCGAACATGCCCGTGTTCCGCCGCTACGTGGCCCAGGCCCTCGACACGGTCGACGACCCCGCGGCGCTCGAGGCCGTGGCCGGCGCGATCTACGTCGAGTTCGACCGCACCCGCGAAGCGATCCTGCGGATCACCCGCAACGACGAGCTGCTCGACGACATCCCCTGGCTGCAGCGCTCGATCCGCGTGCGCAACCGCTACGTCGACCCGCTGAACTTCGTGCAGCTCGAGCTGATGCGCCGCAGCGGCGAGGCCGAGCCCGAGACGCCCGAGGCCGAGCAGCTCGCCCGCCTGGTGCAGCTCGCCATCAAAGGCGTGGCGGCCGGCATGCGCACCACGGGGTGAAATACACTTGTTTGATACAGCCGTAAGGTGGGCAGGTCTATCGGCACAAGAGATCTCGTCGTGGCGTGTATTTATCTACCGGCAAGCACAGTCCTAAATATTTAGCCATTCTGCTTAGCAGTAAAATTTCAAGTTCTTCCTACAGGGATATCTTATCCCACACGAAACAACGAGGAACTGATCATTTGAAGAAGCGTCGCAAGTACTCGTTTTCGATTCGGTACCGTCTAATCGACATGTTGGCAGTGATGGCCATCGTGGTTCTTGCCTTCGCAACCTATCGCCAAAAAGCACAAATAACCTACCTGCAACGCTACTCTCAGTCACTTTCAGATGCTCTTGGATTTGAGACATCCGTCCTGATTGAGTATGAGCGGTATCAACTCTTCCGACTTGAAGATGGAAAAATCATTGCAGTAAAAGTCGAGGCGCCGCTGACTGAGTCGATTGAGAATGACACTAGAGCCTGCATCCCACTTCGGTGGGCGATGATCGAATCGAGTGAGTCTGGCGCCGAATCGGCAAGCCAGCTCTCGCAAGTATTCCAGACCATCGACGTTCCTGGCAATACAATGGCCCAGGACACCCGGGACGGAGGAAAAGAACTTCTCGGTGAGAGTTGTGGTGGTCGACTCGTCGCTGGGCCATTATCTATTGGCTGGTCACGGCGCAGTGCAAACAGCGGATGGCTCAACCTGAACGACACCTTGGGCCGCGCGGTATTCATGTACACCGAACAACCGAAAAGCCTCGATAACCTACGTTTGTCGCCGCTACAGTGGAGACCGGTGTACTGGACAACCAATTTCCATGATAGACAAGGTTGGGATCATTTCTGGCAGCCGCATAACCTCATCTCGGAATGGGAAGAGATGAGTAAATAGCCAATCGGGTAGCCCAGGTACTTGAACCTGGGTGGCGGAGCCACAAGAAGCGGCCGCTGAACGGTCGTGGTCGGGCGATTCGTGTGCTACACGGCGTCTGCTCTGCCGTTTCATGTCGCCTGCGGCGACCCAGGTTTGAAAACCTGGGTTACCCGCGCTGCGTCTGCTCTGCGTCTGCTCTGCGTCTGCTCTGCGTCTGCTCTGCGTCTGCTCTGCGTCTGCTCTGCGTCTGCTCTGCGTCTCCGCGCCTCTGCGCGAGACCTCTATCGGACCGACTCAAACGCGCGGCCAAATATTTCACTGCGCGACTTACGTCGATTCGGCGACGCCAAAGAATCGGCGCAAGTCCGGCCCACTGCAGAGCATACAACAAAATCGCTAGTGGCCAAAAATCGCTGCTGCGCGCTTGGCCCAAAAGCGGTTGTCGAAATTAGGTGATCGGGCCGCTACAAAGATAATTGGGCGCCGCAGGGGGTCGCGATAGTCTCGAAGGAGTGCGTTCTTTCGAGCCTTGGGCCGATTCGACGACGTCGCGCTGCGTTTTTCCGGCGAGTATCTTGGCGTGCGATGGCGGTACTTTTTTTGAGCCGGCTGTCGCAAAGCTTTTTGGATTACTTTTGGCCGCCTCATGCATGCGCCGCTTCCCGAGGACGCGGGCTAACTCGTCAGCGAAGTTGCGGCCGGGGGGCGGATGAACGAAACTGTTTTTCTGAACGCTTCGCAACATCGCAGCAAACCCGGTAATCGTCGTCTTATGATTTCCGGCGGCGCCTTGCGAGATAGCTCCCAACTTCGCTCCCCCTTCGTGCGGCTCGCACGAGAGACTTCATGACGCCAGACGCGGACCCCGCCGACTCGGACAACAAGCTAACCGATGGCGCCACCGAGCGGCCGTTCGATGATCTGCTGGAAGAATGCCTTGAGCGGCTCGCCGAGGCGGCGCCCGTGGCGGACCCGGCTGAGCTGGCCGGCATGCTCCCCACGGGAGGCACGGTCCACGCCGAGGGCCTGCTCGTCGAGATGATCAAGCTCGACATGGCCGCGGCGGCGGAATCGGACGTCGCGCCGACGCTCGACCGCTACTTCAACGCCTTGTCTCCCTCAATCAGCGCCGAGCGGGCGCCGTTCGACTTGGTACTCGAAGAGCTGCAGCTGCGCAAGGAGTGCGGCGTCGAGCCCGAGCGCAACGAGTACGCGGCGCGGTTCCCGCAGCATCACGCAACGCTCGACCGATTCCTTGGGGTCGCGACCGCGACCGGCGGCGCCGGGCGCCAGGCGCCGCCCGAAGAGATCGCCGCGGGCGAGCGCGTCGACGAGTTCCTGGTGGTGCAAACCTTGGGGCGGGGGGCGTTCGCGCAAGTCTACCTGGCTCGTCAGGAGTCGATGCAGCGGCTCGTGGCGCTCAAGGTGTCGCGGGCGGCGGCGGGCGAGCCGCAGGCAATGGCCCGCCTCGATCACCCGAGCATCGTCCGCGTGTACGATCAACGCCAATTGGACGACGACGGCGTTCACCTGCTCTACATGCAGTACCTGCCCGGCGGCACGCTGTCGCCGGTGGTCCGTCGGGCGGCGCAGACCACCCCCGCCGACCGCAGCGGCGCGATGATCTTGGAAGAGGTCGACGAGCGGATGCTCGCCGCCGCGCAGCTGGCGCCCGAGCACTCGGCAGCGCGGGCGTGGCTCGCCGCCGCTTCGTGGCCGATGGCGGTCGCTTGGCTCGGCGCCCAGTTGGCCCACGCCCTCGACGCGGCCCACGCCCAAGGCGTGCTGCACCGCGACGTGAAGCCCGCCAACGTGCTGCTCTCGGCCGAGGGCGTGCCGAAGCTCGCCGACTTCAACGTCAGCGCCGAGGCGGACGACGCCGAGTCGGCCATGGGGGGCTCGATCGGCTACATGGCGCCCGAGCACCTGCGGGCGCTGACGGCCAGCCGGTTCGACGCGCCGACGGAGGTGCGCGAGTCGGCCGACCTGTACTCGCTCGGCGTGCTGCTGTGGGAGCTGTGGCAAGGCCGCCGGCCGTTCGAGGCGAGCGGCGCCGCGGGAGACTTAAACGCCGCCGCCCTTGCACAGCTCGAATCGAGGAAGGTGCCGCCCCTCACGCCTGAGTCGAACGGCAGCGGCAGCGATCGGGCGTTGGAGGAGACCCTCCGCCGCGCCATTAGCTACGACACCGAGCAGCGTCCGCGTTCGGGCGCCGAGCTGGCGGGCGGTTTGCGGCTGGCGATGCACCCGGCGGCGGCCGACCTGTTCGACCCCAAGCCACGGAGCCTACGCCGCGCGGCGCTTTGGCCCTCGCCCTGGCTGGTGGCGGCGTTGGCCGTGCTGCTGCCGAACATCTTGGCGGGGGTCTTCAATTACTTCTACAACGAGCGGGTGATCATCCGTCGCCACCCGGAGATGCAGGCCAATTTCCAGCTGCTCGCCACGTGGGTCAACTCGATCGCCTTCCCGCTGGGGGGCGTTCTCACCCTGTGGTTCACAAGGCCGTTGGCTCAAGCGATGGCCGATGTCAGAGCGGGCCGCCGTGTGGACGCCCCAGCGCTCGACGCGATCGTGGCGCTCTGCGGCCGTGGCGCGGCGATCGGCGGCGCCTTGTGGGGATTCGCCGGAGTCATCTACCCCGTGGTTCTGCGGCTGTGGCACCCCGGTTTCCCGCCTGACGAGGCGTTCCACTTCTTCCTCTCGCTGCTGGTCGACGGCGGCATCGCCTGCGTTTACCCCTACTTCGTGCTGCTGCTCGCCGTGTCGCTCGTCTATTACCCGAGGATGCTCCGCCGGTCGCTGCACGACCCAGGGTTTGACCGCCGATTCGCCAATGTCCGCCGCGAGGCGGCCGGCTTCCTGCTGGCGGCGGCTGTCATACCGCTGCTCGCGGTGGCGATGCTCGCCTCACGCGACGTGCTGGCGCGCGACATTCTGCAAACGGCTGTCGCCGCGACGGCCGTCGGCCTGCTGGCCTCGTTCACCGCCTACCAAGCGGTGCTCTCGGCGTGGGAACGGATGGGCGAGGTGCTCTCGACCCGCCGCGCAGCGGCGCCGGGGTTGATCGATTCGGGCGCGACACGTTAGCTCGCTCCTGCGGGCGAAAGCGGGGGATTTGTTATCCGTCTCTGTGTGGCCTACGAAAAAGGGCCGCCGGCAAGTTTGCCGGCGGCCCTAAGCTTACGCCTCAGCGATCAGCCAGAATCACATCTGGCTGAGCATCGCGTCGATTTCCGACCCCATTGGGTCGTCGCCCGTCGGCTCGACGCCAAAGGCGTCGAGCGCTGAGTCGAGCTCGCCTTGCTGCGTTTCGGGAGCCGGCGCGGGCTCCACTGGCTGCACCGCCGCTGGCGCGTCGGCCGGCTCGCCGATCGCCTCGACCGCCGGGGCCTCGACGACCACTTGCGCCGGAATGTCACTGCGACAGAGTAGCTGCAAGTTGTTCGACTCATCGATCTCGGCAAAGCCGTCGAGGCTGTCGATCGCTACGAGCAGCTTCTGGAACGCCAGCGGGCAGCCGTCGCCCAGCACGCCTTGGCCCATAGCGAGCGACTCGATCGGCAGCTGGATGGCGATCTCGACGCACCCGCCTGCGGGGATCGAGTCGACCGTGGCGAGGGCCGTCGGGTCGTGCGGCCGGATCGGTCCCAGCAACGCGACGAGAGTCACCTGCAGGTGGCAAACGTCCCGTGGGCTGCAGTTCTTGATTGTCACGGCGTAGGTCGGGGCGCAGGCGGGGTCGTCCGAGGCCACCAGCGCGACGCCGGCGATTTGCAGGTCGCCCAGCTCAACGGCTGGCATCTCGATCGGGCCGTAGGGCGAGTGGGCGATCATGCCGGCCGCCGGGCCAACGCCCGCCCCGCCGCCGATGCCAAACCGCATCAGCAGGTCGATCACGTGGTCGCAGCGTGGGCCGCCCATGAGCAGTTGCTGGTAGCCAGCCGGGCCGAGGCCTTGGGCCGAGGCGGAGGCGCCGAGCGGGGCGACCGCCGCGGCGAGCAGTAAGACACGCATGAATGAGACGTTCATCGAAAGCTCCTTGAAATTCGTGGAAAGAGAAAAAAGCCCGGCGGCCGTTGGTTCGGTCGCCGGGCTCGGAAGCAGTCGCAGCAGCGGAGGGGCTCAGTGGCATCCCCAGTAGCCTTGGTAAACCGGCTCGACCGGGGCGACGTAGAGCGGCGCCGGGGCGTGCTGAACCGGGGGCCAGTAGCCGTTCCAGTGGCCGCCGTAGTTGTGGTGGTTGTTGTGGTGATTGTTGTGGTGGCCGCCGTGGTTGAAGTAGAAGTTCCCGCCGCGGTGGTTGTTGTGGAAGTTGTGATTGCCGCCGCCGTTGTGGTGGAAGTTGCGGCGCCCGCCGCCGTGGTTTCCGCCGCCGTTGCCGCCACCGCGGTGACCGCCGCCATTCCCGCCGCGGTGGCCGGTCACGGTGGCGTCGAGGCCGTCTTCGCTCGGCGTGGTCAGCTGGCTCGGGTCGAGCGAGGCGATCTGGTCGAACAGGTCGTCGGAGGCCTGGGCGGCGGCGGTCAGTGAGAGCAGAGCAACGAGAGCAAGGGGGGCGAGCTTGGTCATCGAGAGGTTCCTAGTTCGGCAGGATGGTTTGAAAGGAGTTGGTCGAGGCTGCCGGCCTCGCCGCTCCGAAGTGTTCTTGACTGAACAGCTAAGCGGCGACGGCGGCCGGGTGTTACCGAAGAACTTGATGTTTCTAGAAATCCTCAAACGACCTGAGTGGCGGTAGTCTCCAAGGGGGCGCCTGGAGCCTTGCAAAGCCGCTCCGCCGCCAGGTAACGCGCATGAAAAAACCCGGCGGCCGCGTGAGCGGCCGCCGGGTGGGCGTTCGATCGGTCGTGAGCTTGGGCGGTTCAGTAGCAGCCCCAGTAGCTCGTGTAGACCGGGTAGCACTGCTGCACGTAGGTGTAGACCGGGCGGCAGCAGTACAGCGGGCGGTAGTAGTTCGTGTAGCAGTGCGAGTAGGTGCGGTAGCAGCTGCGGTGGAAGCCGTAGCCGTAACCGCCCCGGTGGCGACGGTAACCGAAGCGGCGGAAGCAAGCCTCGATCGCGTCGGAGTCGTCGTCGACCGCGGCGCCGGCGTCGCCGGCCAGCTGGTCGACATCCAGGCCGTCGAGGCCGAATTCTTCGATGTCGGCCGAGGCGTCGCTGATCTCATCGAGGTTGACGCTCGCCATCTGGTCGAGCAGGTCGTCAGAAGCCTTCGCCGAGCCGCCGGTGAACAGCAGGGCGGCCACAGCAAGGATCATCGCGTTGGTCTTGAACATCGTCATGTCTCCTGATTGGGCAGAGGTTGGTTGGAAGGGAGTCGGTCGAGTCTGCCGTGTCTCGCCGCTCCGAAGTGTTCTTGACTGAACGGCTAAGCGGCGACGGCGGCCGGGTGTTACCGATGAAACCAAGGTTTCTCAGAAACTTGGAACGACCCTAGATCTCCGGGGCCTGCCGGAAGATTAACGCCTGGAAACGCCTCACAGCCGCTCGATGAGCGCACAAAAAATCCCGGCGGCCGCGTGAGCGGCCGCCGGGCGGGCGTCGGGTCGTCGGTGTCGAGCGTGGGCGGTTCAGTAGCAGCCCCAGTAGCTCGTGTAGACCGGGTAGCACTGCTGCACATAGGTGTAGACCGGGCGGTAGCAGTACAGCGGGCGGCAGTAGTTCGTGTAGCAGTGCGAGTAGGTGCGGTAGCAGCTGCGGTGGAAGCCGTAGCCGTAACCGCCCCGGTGGCGACGGTAACCGAAGCGGCGGAAGCAAGCCTCGATCGCGTCGGAGTCGTCGTCGACCGCGGCGCCGGCGTCGCCGGCCAGCTGGTCGACATCCAGGCCGTCGAGGCCAAATTCTTCGATGTCGGCCGAGGCGTCGCTGATCTCATCGAGGTTGACGCTCGCCATCTGGTCGAGCAGGTCGTCAGAAGCCTTCGCCACAGTGCCAACGAACAGTAGAGCGGCAACAGCCAGGGTCATGGTCTTGAACATCGTCGTGTCTCCTGATTTGGCAGAGTTGGTTGAAAGGAGTCGGTCGAGTCTGCCGTGTCTCGCCGGTCCGAAGCGTTCTTGACTGAACGGCTAAGCGGCCGGGGCGGCGGAACGTTACGAGAGAATCGAGAAAAGTATGGCGGGCGGTTCTCGTGACCGATCACGGGGCCAGACTAGAGCGGTTTTCGAATTGGTGTGGACGAGCGGGGAAGCGATTGGCGGCGTGGCGAGGAAACCGAAGCAGGCAATGCGGTGCATTGTCGATGCAGGCTGACGAAGCCATGACGCCAATCGCGAGCCGAGCGTCTACACCAATGAGTAAACCGCTCTAGGCTTATGACTCTGCGAGTCAGAAAACCGGCTCATCCACGTCTGCGGGGCCGAAGCGGGGCCTTAAACTGCTCATAAAAAGGCTTGGCGGGCTATGCTTCCCAGAATCGGGCCATGGCCGGAAGCCTGCCGCTGTCCCCCATATTTCGCTCCATCGTGGCAATATGGGCAGAATGAGCCGGGCTTGGGGTAACAACCGGGCCTCGCTTGCGCTGGGCTAGATAAGAACCCTCTCAAACCACTGCTTTACAAGGAAAACCAGCCATGTTCCGCCCTCTCGCTTTTGCCCTGCCGCTCTTGTTCCTCGCCACTACCACGGCGTGGGGACAGGAATCGCTCTTCTCAGATGTCGCCATCGAGTCGGTCTTCGCCGATGAAACAGCCCCGGAGGCCTCGAACACCACCGCCGCCGCTGCGGGCCGCGTGACCGGCGCCGGGCAGCTCGCCGAGCTGCTCGAAAAATCAGGCCTCGAGGGCAAACGGGAGGGCGCCGCTACCGTGTCAACTAAGATCGCCGAGTCGGGCCTGACGCTGCCCGCCACGCTCACGGTGGCGGTTGACCGCGATCAGATCGACGTGGCCATGACGCTCCGCAAGCTGGCCGAAGGAGAAACCCTCTCCTCCAAGAGTCTGCTGGAGCTGATCACCACGGCCGATACGGCCCCAGGCGTCTACTTTGTCTACAACGCTTCTGAGAGCCGACTGGAGCTGCGTCACACGCTAAGCAACCGCGGGCTCACCCCCAGCCGCCTGGAGCGGGCCTTGCGGTCGATGGCCCGGCTCGCCGAGTTGCGTCAGAAGGCGTGGGGCAGTGGTAAGGACAGCGACGAAACCGCCGCGAATACGAGTTCCAGCACACCGGCGGCCACTCCTACCGCCGCCGCCGACGCTCCCGCCGCGTCGGCGGCCGGTCTGCCGATCGGCTCCTGGATCGCCACGGTTGGCGACGGGCAAGCCTTCGCCATCCGCATCGCTGAGGATGGGGCCTTCAACTTGGTGCACGTCAAAGACGGCAAATCGACCACCTCGACCGGCCAAGCGACCCGCACGGGCGACCGGCTCACCTTGTCGGGCAAGGACAACCTGAAGATCGCCGGCAATCTCTCGGGCGTCTCGGCTGACGGCTTCGAGCTGAAGTTGGGCGCCACGACGCTGCAATTCAAACCCGCCAAGCCGTGAGCCGACCGACGGATGGCTGAGGGCCAAAATCGGCTGAAATCCTTGGTAACAAACCGCCCGCCACACCGCTTAAGCACTTAGAACCAAGTCGTTTCCCTCTCAAATCGCCAATCCGAGGTTAATCATGTCCACGCTCACTCAATCCGACTGCCGCCGCGTCGCGATCGCCCTAGGGGCCTTCTCCCTGCTGGCCGCTGTCGCCCCGGCTGCCCTGGCCGACGCGGCCAACTACCGCCAGACGCTCGACTCCACCACCTGGGTGCTGGCGAAGAACTCCGAAGGCACCTCGAGCGGCACGGGCGTGCTGGTCGACGCCGAACGGAAGCTCGTGCTCACCAACGCCCACGTGGTGGGCGACAGCCGCAACGCCGTGCTGTTTTTTCGCGATCTGAAGGAAGACCGCCCGGTGGTCGAAAAGTCGCATTACCTAAAAAACGTGCGGAAATTGGGCGTCCGAGGCCGCATCGTCGCCGTCGACCGCAAACGCGACCTGGCTCTGCTGCAACTCGACCGCCTGCCCGAGGGCGCCAAGGCGATCGAGCTGGCCGAGAAGAGCACCAGCCCCGGCACGGGCGTCGACTCGATCGGCAACCCCGGCACGAGCGACGCCCTGTGGGTCTACACTTCCGGCACCGTGCGAGCGGTCTACAAGAAGCAGTTCCGCACCGGCGTTGGTGAGCACGAGTTCACCGTCGTCGAGACACAGTCGCCGATCAACACCGGCGACAGCGGCGGCCCGGTGGTCGACGCCACGGGCAAGCTGATCGGCGTGTCGCAGGCGATCGCCAAGCGAGGCAACCTGGTGAGCTACTGCGTCGACGTGACCGAGATCCGCGATTTTCTCGAAAGCCCCTGGAAACCGGCCCCTCTGCCGGTGGCCGATCTGCTTACGAGCACAGGACTTAAGTACGAGAAGCACACCAGCGGCAACTTCAAGATCGACGTCGAGTTGAAGGACAGCCTTGAGCAGGGCGTCTTCATCACGAGCGAGACCGAGTACTACGAGCGGGCCGATGTGCGGAAGATCTGGTCGCTGGCAGCCACACTCGACGCGGCGCCCACGGCCGAGACCACCCTGCGACTGCTGGAACAAAACGCCCGCACAAAGCTGGGGGCCTGGTCCGTGGAGCAGAATCCCAGCGGCGGCTACTTGGTGATCTACCTGGTCAAAATGGACGCCACCGCCACATCCGAAGCCCTGCGGAGCACGATCGAGTACGCCGCTAAGATCACCAGCGAGATGGCCAAGGAGCTCAAGCCGAAGGAGACCGCCCAGACCGCCTCGGAGACGCTCGACAGCTGGCTGGCGGAGTGAAAGTAAGCCTTCAGCCTTCAGCGGTCAGCTTTCAGCTCGCCGAGGAAGGGAGCTTATGGCTGAGGGGAATCGCTGAGAGCCGGCCACGCCGGGCGTGAGGCTTGGGAGGGTTTGGCGCCCATGGGGGCCGCCGCGGCGAACGCTGCGGCGGCCCCTTCTTTTTACTCCCCCATGAATGGGGAGGAGAGAGGGCAGGGGTGAGACGCCTGGCGCCAAGCTGGCCAATCAAGACAGTCCCTGGGAGCTGCGGGGAAACGCACCCGAAGGTTTTCTTGGAAACATCGGTAACGGATCAGCAGCCCCGCCGCTTAGCCGTTTGTGAGACGGCGACAGCCGCTCCTAGCCAAAACCTCTCAACCCCTTCGATACAAGGAACTCAGCCATGTTCGCCACGATCAAGAACCTGACCTTCGCCGCCACGCTCACCGCCCTGCTCGCCAGCCTCGCCTCGCCCGTTCTCGCCTGTGGCGGAGGCGGCGGTGGCGGCTACCGGGGTGGCGGTTACAACGGCTACCGCGGCGGCTACTCGCGGCCCGCTTACTCGGCTCCCGTCCGCCGGGTTTACTCGCAGCCGGCGCCCGTTCAGCAGCCGATTCAGCAGCAGTTCGCCGGCCAGCCGCAGGCCGCCCCGCAGCAGTTCGCCCCACAGCAGCAGGCCACGCAGCAGCTTCCCCCCGCCCCGCAGGCCCAGCCTGTCGCTCAGCAGCCCGCTCAGCAAGCGGCCCCGGCCAACGCGGCCCAGGGTACGGCGGCCCAGTCGGCCTTGGCCCTGCTCGCCTCGATGGGCGGCCAGTCGCCGGCGCCCGCTGCGGCGCCCGCCGCCGGCCAGGTCGGGGTCTGGACCGCTACGCTGTCGAACGGCACGACGGTTCGCCTGGAGCTGGGCGCCAACAGCAACTTCAGCTGGACCGCCATCAAGGACGGCAAGGCGAGCTCCTTCCAGGGCAGCTACAGCGTCGCCAATGGCCAGCTGGTGCTCGTCCGCTCGACCGACCAGCAACAGCTGAGGGGCGCCTGGACAGCCCTGGCGAGCGGCGGCTTCAACTTCCGCCTCGACGGCGGCAAGGACAACGGGCTGAACTTCGCTCGCAGCTGAGCCTCCAACACGCAACCCGCCCGTTAACGAAAACGCCGCCGAGCCAACTGGCTCGGCGGCGTTTTTTTGCGTACTCACTCTCCCCGTGCGGTGAATGACCGAATGACCAATAGGCTTTGATTCGAGCCCTTCTTGGTCATTGGGGCTTGGTCATTGGTCATTCCGCCCTCATCGCTCGCTCGGCCGCACGTCCTCAAGCTGCTTCTCCAGCTGCCGCATGCTGCGCGACAGCAGCACTCGCACCGCCACGTCGGTCTTGCCGAGCCTCTCGGCGATCTCTTTGGTCGGCAGGCCCTCGGCGTAGCGCAGCCGGATGGCGGTCTGCTGCTCCTCGGTCAGCTCGCCCATCGCCTGCTGCATGCGGTCCATGCGGACGTCGCGGCTGAACGCGGCGCTGGGCGAGGTGATGCTCGCCACGAGCAACGCCTCCATGCCGCCCACCGACGAGTCGGCCTGGGCGTGCATCGACTGCTGCCGGCCGGCGTCGCGGCGCTGGGCCTCGAAGTGGAACCGGTGGGCGTCGATCACCCGCCGGCGGGCAATCTGCTGCAGCCAGTCGATCGGCGCGTACTCGTCGAGCGGCGCCGTCGCCAGGCCGGTGAGCGCCGTGGCCGACACCTCCTGGTAGAGGTCGTCGAGCTCGACGACCGAGAGCAGCCGGTCGCTGCAGAGCGACTTGATAAAGCCGATCATCCGCCGGCGGACCGCGTCGAGGTAGTCGGCCAGGGCGGCCGGGTCGCGTTGGCGGACCCGCTCGATGAGCGCGTCGCTCGGATCGCTGTCGTCTTCCACTTGCTACGACCTCGGTGCAAAGGGGGGAGGGCAGGGGGAGACCCAATATAGCAGCAGGGCGCCGGGGCGAAGAGGATTCCCACCCGCCTAACTCGACACAACGCTTGGCGACCTGCGCACAGCATCTCAACGCCCGAGTCGGCGCCCGCTCAGCGCAACAGATCGTCGAGCTCCCACACCGTGCGGTAAGCGTTCTCTTGCTGGAAGTACTCCAACAGCTCGGCGTAAAACGGGTCGCCCCCGAGCGTCGCGCTGTCGCCGATCGCCCGCATGGCGCGTTTCGCGCGGGTCAGGGCGACATTGGTCCGCCGGGTGTCGGCGAGGAAGCCGATCTCGCCCTCGTGGTTGCTCCGCACGAAGGTGATGACGACGGCCTCCTTCTCGCGCCCCTGGAAGCCGTCGACCGTGTCGATCTCGAGCCCCTCGATCCGCAGCCGGTTCCTGAGCAGCCGGACCTGGGCCGCGTACGGCGCGATCACCGCGATCTGGCTCGGCTCTAGTCCGGCGTCGATCAGCTCTTTGACCTGGGCGACAACCCAAGCGGCCTCCTGGGGGTTGCGCTTGCTGTGGCCGTCGGGCTCGAACTCCTCGCCCCACTCGGCGCCGGCCGTGTCCCAAAACTCGAGCACCGGCAGCCCCTCGCCCGCCTCACCGACGGCGGGCAGGTCGGCCAGGCGGCGCTCTTTCACCGAGGCGTCGGCCACCAGCTCGCCGTCGTAGAATTGGTCGCTGGAGAACCGCATGATCGACTCGTGCATGCGGTACTGCACGGTGAGCCGGCGGTAGACCCGCTCACCGAGTTGGCCGACCAGCCGCTCCATCGGGCTGACGCGGAACCCCTCCTCGGCGGCCTCCTTGGAGAGCACCGTGGGGGGCAGCTGGCAGTGGTCGCCGGCGATCACCAGCCGGTCGGCGCGGAGCATCGCCTGCCACAAAGCCGGCTCGGTCGATTGGCACGCCTCGTCGATCACAACCAGGTCGAACCGCCGGTCGCCGAGCAACTCCTCGTCGATCGTCATCGTGGTGCAGATCACGTCGGCCGTGCCGAGCACCTGCTGGACGATGTGCCGCTCGAGCTGGCGGGCGTGCTGGCGGAGCGTCTTGGCCTCGGCGTAGAGCTCGCCCTTGCGGCGGTGGGCGTCGCGCGAGCGGTACGACTTCGAGGCGCCGCGCATGAGCCCCTCCGCCTCGCGGTACATCTCTTGAACGATCTTGGTCGAATCGTCGCGCTCGACGAGCTCGTCGAGCGTGTGCCCCCGCAGCGCCTCGAACACCCGCGCCGGGTGCCCCACGCGCAGCACCGAGGGGACCAGCGGCACGAGCCGCTCGAGCAGGTTGTCGACCGCCGTGTTGCTCGGCGCGCAGGCGAGCACTTTTTGGCCGGCCAGCACCGCCTGATGGATCACCTCGGCCAGCGTGGTCGTCTTGCCGGTGCCCGGCGGGCCGTGGAGGATGGCGAAGTCCCTGGCCGAGAGGGCGAACCGCACGGCCTCTTGCTGCGGCGGGTTCAGGCCGGTCGCGAACCGCAGCTCGGGGGCCTCGTCAAAACGGGGCTCGTCGAGGCCGATCAGGCGGTCGCGCAGCCGCGCCTGCGAGCCGCTCAGCATCCGAGCCCGGCCCATCGCCGCGTGCTGTCGCAGGCGTGTCCGCTCGTCGGGCGAGAGGTCGATGCGGAAGTGCTTACCATCGGGCCAGGCGTCTAGGGCGACCTGGATCGCAGTCGTGGTGCGGCGGCTGACGACGCCCGGCATGCCTCCCTCGTCGAGGCGGTCCTCGTTGGACAGCAGAACTGGCGAGCCGACTTTGAGCCGGTTCATCGGCAGCCGTTCGCCGGCAGGCTTGGTGAAATCGATCAGGTGGCGGCCGCCCAGCCCCGAGCGGTGGTCCGCAACCCGCAGGTTGATCAGCGTCTCGCCCGACCGTTCGGGGCTGCCGGATCGCCCCTGCTGCATGCGCAGCGTGATCCGCTGCCGCTCGGCGACGCCCTCCATATCAAGCCAACGATCCAACTGGTCGAAGTATCCCTCGGGTGTCGCCCAGGCCATCCGGTGCTCGGTTCTCGTTGGTTCTAGCGGCGCCGTGTGAAGTTGCGTGGCACGAGTTTACAATCCCGGGTCGCCCGCTGTCAGGCGGGCCGGCGTCGGAGACGCCCTAACCCCAATCAGTTCTAGCTGAGACGATCCCCGAAGGCCGCACAGCAAGGAAGCGAAGTGAGCGACAAGACCTACCGACCAGGACCCCGCGACCGCACGGTCCGCGCCGCAAACGGCGATGTGCTCGACGTCCCCAAGGGCTGGCAGCTGCTGCCGCCGGGCGACGGGGCGCTCACGCGCCGTGTGAAGGCCGCCGGCGAGCATTGGCTCGTGCAGGAGAAACGCGGCAGGCGGACGTTCTCGCAGGGCGTGTGGGCGCCGGCCGAGACGATCGAGCGTCTCCGTGCGCAGCGCGAAGCCGAGTGCTCAACCGAGGCCTACGCCAAGAAGCAAGAGGCGAGCGCCAACCGCCGCGCGAAGGCGCAATCGGAGTACGTCGGCGAGTTCACCACCGCCGTGCGCGACTACCTCGCCTTTCATCCAAGCCACGCGGCGTTGGCGGACCGGCTCGCCGGAGCCATCGCCGACCACGCCACGCCGGTCGGCAGCGGCACGGTGGCGCGGACCAAACGGATCCCGGTCGAGCAGCGCGCCGAGGCGGCGGTGATCGCCTGGATGCGTCACCAGACGACCGCCTACGATTCGATGACGATCCCACGCGTCAAAGGCAAACGCCGCGAGGTCCGCCGCATGCTCGCCCGCCGATCGAAAGAGCTGCTCGCCCGCTACCGAAAGGGCGCCGCCGACGAGGGCTCCTGCGTCTTACGCGAGGCGCTCGCACGCCGAAGCGACTAGACCCGTCACATCCCCGCCTTTCTGGTCCGTTTCTTGACCTAGCTGGACGCCATCCGTGTGAGAACTCAGGGGTCGTCCGATCCTTAAGTTAGACCGATTCGGGGGAGATACCGCATCGCACGACGCCATTGCCCTCGGCAGCTTAGGGAGCTGTGCTAGAGCGAACCGGTGACACGCGGGCCATCGTGAGCGATAATCCTGGGCTACGGACTTTGTCTGCCCCCACGGAACCTAGTCGCCGCCTCGAGCTGTTTTCGTTCGCCTGCTCGCCCCGAGAACAGGCGCCGATTGCTCCCCTGGCCTTGGATTTATGAAGATGCTAAGCCGCTCGCTTCTCGTCTGCACTTGCCTGCTGATCTCTCCGGCCTGCTTGGCGGGGGGGCTGCGCGACATGCAATCGGAAGCCGTCGCCTCGAAACACAGTGAGGCCGCCCACTGGGGTCCCGACCCCGACCTCTACAGCAGTTGGACATCTCATTCCAACCGGCTCATACCGGTCTACACCTACGGCACCAAAGGCGCCGGCGATGGGATCGACCTCGCGTCGTACACCGGCGAGCACAGCCCGTACCGCGACCGCTCGCAGATCCAGCGGCTTTACCGCAGTGACTCCGCTGACTCGGTCGATCCCAGCGCGTCTTACATGGATCAGACGAACATCTTCGACCTGCAGCTCGCCGCTCTCGAAGCCGGCCGGAAGCACATCTTCGTCGTCGTTTTTGATGGGATGGACTGGCAGACCACACGCGCGGCGTCTACGTGGAACCTACGGAAGGTGGCTTACAACGAGGGCCGGGGCGTTGGGGCCCACTTCCAAGATTACCAAGCCGACGGGTCGACCCAGTTCGGCTGGATGGTGACGAGCCCTTTCCGCGACGGCGCCCAGGTCGACCCCAGCAGCCAAACCGTCAAGAACCCCGGCAGCGGCCTGCCCGGCGGCTACAGCGCGTCGATCGCTGGGCTGTATCCTTGGAGCACGCCGGCCACGCCCGAGTACCTGGTGGCGGGCCCCAAAGACGCCGCCGTGCGCCACGCCTACACCGACTCGGCCGCATCGGCCACCAGCATGTTCTGCGGCGTGAAATCGTACAACGGCGCCATCGGGGTGGACGGCGACGGCCGCCTCACGCCAAGCATCGCCCACCTCGCCCAAGCACGCGGCTACATGGTGGGCGCCGTCACCAGCGTTCCGATCAGCCACGCCACGCCCGCCTGCGCCTACGGGCACAACGTCAGCCGCGGCGACTACCAAGACATCACACGCGACCTGCTGGGGCTGCCCTCGGTCAGCCACCCCGATGAACCACTCAGCGGCCTCGACGTGCTGATCGGCTGTGGGCACGGCGTCGAGAAGCTCAAGGACAACGGCCAAGGCGACAATTTCACGCCCGGCAACCGGTACCTCACCCAGCAGGACCTGCGCAAGTGCGATGTCGCCGAGGGGGGCCGCTACGTGGTCGCTCAACGCACCGCCGAGGTCGCGGGGGGCGAGTCGCTGCTCGACGCCGCCCAACGGGCCGTCGCGACCAACACCCGGCTGTTCGGCTTTTACGGCGTGTCTGGCCCGCCGAGCTCGATCGCCGGCAACCTCCCTTACGCGAGCGCCGACGGCAACTACGACCCTGCGCCGGGCGTCGACGACGAGCCAATCGAATACAGCGAGGCGGACATCGAGGAGAACCCGACACTCGCGGAGATGACCTCCGCGGCGCTCACGGTCCTCGAGGCCAACGGGTCCCCCTTCTGGCTGATGACCGAAGCGGGCGACGTCGACTGGGCCAACCACGACAACAACCTCGACGCCTCGATCGGCGCGGTCAACAGCGGCGACGCCGCCGTTCGCGTCATCACCGACTGGGTCGAGCGGAACAGCAATTGGGACGAATCGCTGCTGATCGTCACGGCCGACCACGGCCACTACCTGGTGCTCGATGCCCCCGAGCTTCTTATCCAAAGTAAGAAGTGAAAAGCAGCGAGCCACGCACCCTTGGTCAACGCCTCAGCAGGCCGATTATCGGGGCGCGGACATCGGCGAATGAGGGCGTGATCGCAATAACATCGCAGCAGATACCCACGCTCACCACGAAGTGCGCAAAGCAGGTCCGCGTGGTGCGCTGAACTCTCCCATCAGAGCTGGTCAGGAACTTGCGGTGGTCGAGCCCCAGCAGGTGGCGAACGCAGTAGTCGAGATCGAATGGGCACTGCCACTCGAGCTCGCCCTGGCGTTGTCGGGTGACCGAAGCACGGAGGCCAAGGTCACTCACAGGGCGTGAGATCTTCTCTCATCCGGCCTTCACAATGGGGCAAAATCCGCCTCTTAGAGCGGTTTGCTCATAGGTGTAGACGCTCGGCTCGCGATCGGCGTCATGGCTTCGTCAGCCTGCATCGACAATGCACCGCATTGCCTGCTTCGGCTTCCTCGCCACGCCCCCAATCGCTTCCCCGCTCGTCCACACCAATTCGAAAACCGCTCTAGAGACGGCCGGGCAGTCCAAGCTAGAAACAGAAACGAGGGGCGCCCGCAAGCGGGCGCCCCTCGTTCGATGACCGTGGTTTTCAGCTCTTAGGACCGACCAAGCCGGGTGCAATTCGGCCTCGTAGAAGGCTATCGGCGCCGAGGACGGAGGCATCGCCCTGCGGCCACCCACGCGCCTAGCCCGAGCAACGCAAGTCCGCTCGGTTCGGGCACCGCCGTAAACATGATGTTGTCGAACGTAGTCGACACGAACTCGTTTGCGTTGGAGCCGTCTGGCTGCGTTTGGGTGTACATGCCCAGACGGTAGTTGACCGGGCCCAACTCGAGATTGCTCCACGGCAGCGCAGGGCTGGCTAAATAACCGGCGGTGGGGTGATCGATGAAGTACTGAATCGTGTCGGCCACTCCGCCATTGCCGTCGCCGCCACCGATGAGGGTGAAGCCCATCGTGATCGTGTCGCCGGGCGTGTAGCTGACCCCGAACTCGCTATTGAAGCTAAAGAAGGGCCCCCCGAAAGCGACGATCTCACCGGCGTCGCTGTTGACGATGAACAGCGCGTCTCCGGTGACCGGGCTGTTGATGCGCAGTCCGGCCTCTTTGCGGGGTGAGGTGGAGCCGACATCCAGTGTGAGGTCGGTCTTGAAGGTGTAGCTGTCGTCGATGCGAAACAGGGCCCCCGTTGCGCCGCCGTCGTCCGAAAGCAACGCGTCGTGCCGGTTGGCGAAGCCGCCCGTGCCGAAACTCGATTCATCGAAGATGACCTGGCTGACGCCCGGACCGCCGTTCACGCTGTTGCCGTTGGTGGTCGACAGGCTGGAGTCGGGGAAATCGTTGAAGACACGCTCGTTCGCGACAACTCCATCGATCACGGGGGTGTCGGCCAGTGCGACGCCAGCGGCGAGCCAGCAGGCGCCTAGCGCCAAGACAAGATTCGTTCGGCGGTTCATTAGCGGGTCTCCTCAAGAAGCAAAAGGAAAAGAACGAGATATTGCTCAGCACCCCCGTTCCACGCACAGGTCTGTGGCGCCAACTCAGAATGCGAAATCGGTGACAACCTCCCCGTCGTGACGGTGGCCCAACAGGTTGAAGCTCTCGACCTCGATATCAAAAGAGATGAAGTGCACCGCCCCGTCAGCAAAAACGGTGTTCATGCCACCTGTGTGAGCCGATCCGAAAGGGAAATCGCCCTCTTCGTTGCAAGTCGCCGAGACGGGCAACTCGCCCTGGGTGTCGGGGCGTGGGGCGAACAAGGTCGACCGCATGTTGTTGCAATCCCAGCCGTCGGCCCAGCCACGATCGTCGCCGTCTCTCCGCTCGGGGCGTCCCATGCCCTCCATGCTTCGACCATCGTAGAAGAGGGGGGGAACCCACTTCTCCGCGGCGAACATGGTCTTGCTCGTGCCGTCGGTGATCTTGGCCATCGTCATCTTGGAGAAGAAGCCGTTGTGTCGGCCTCCGGCGGGCAAGGCGGCCGGTGGCGGAAGATAAACTTGCCAGTCCACGCGCTGAATAATACCGCGGAACTGCACCGGCGTTCCCAGGTTCTGCATAGTGCTGACGAGGTTAGAACCGGGCAAACCGGCCGTGCATCCCGGGCATCCCCAGAAGGCTTCTTTGTGATGGTCGGCGGGGTTGGCGAGGTAATCTTCAAAGTCGTCGAGTCTCTCGGAACGCGAGGGACCGGCGGTGACGCCCGCGTAGTCGACGAGCGATATGCCCTCGGGGCCGACGGTTGGCGCCCGCCGCGAAGGGCAGACGTAGATCGTCACGACGTGGGCCCGAAGGTCCTCTTGATGGACGATGTCGGTCAGCGCCCCCTCCTCTAAGAAAGGCAGGATCTGATACATCCAGCAGAGCCCTTGCTTCTCAGGGCCATTGGGCGGGCCCTGCCGGAGGTCGGGATTGTTCTGCGAGGCCGAGTCGCGCAGGTAGTCTTCGACGTTGGCGCCCGGCGCCGTGCCGCCGGTTGGGAACTGATTGTAGGTGTCGTAGAAATTCAGCGACGCGAGGCCCGTGTTCTTCAGCTTGTTCATGCAGTGGGTGCGTCGCGCCGACTCCCTTGCGGATTGGACCGCTGGAAGCAGCAATGCGACGAGGATGCCGATGATGGCGATCACCACCAGCAGTTCGACGAGCGTGAATCCGTCGCCTCGCCGGATTGTTTTGGTCGTCAAACGCATCTCAGAGTTATCCCGTCTCCCCCCGGATATGGAATGGAAAGACTCGGTCACCGCGACGAGGCTCGCCGGCAAGAACCGGCGAAGGCCAGCAGTCCCACCAAGGCAAGGACGGCGGCGGTCGGCTCGGGCACACCCGAGGCGGAAGCCAGTCCAGGAGACGTGTCGCCGAAGTGGCTCACCCACTCGTTGTAATCCTCGATGGTCACCGACCCGAGAGTGACCGTCTCGTTGGGCAGAGCGAAGGCCGTGTCGAGGTTGTCGCGCCACACCGTGAAGTCAGCCGCGTCGACCGTGCCGTTGTTGTTGTAGTCGCCCGCCAGCACGCCGGTGGAGACCGTGAGCGAGAAGTCGTCGAGGAAGGCCGACTGGCCCCCATCGGTGAAAGACATGTCGGTGGCGAGCCCCGACACCCGTACTTGCGCCGTTCCGGCGGGGGAGGCGGCGCTCAACATGTGCGTGCGCCACGTGTTGTCGTTCATTTGTACGGTCCGGAGATCGAGTGTGGCGGGGTCGCCCAGCACCTCGCCCTCGCTGTCCAGAAAGGCGATCTCGAGCAAGGTTTCGGTGTCTGTATCGAGCAAGCCACCGGAGTAGTTTTCCTCCCACTTCGAGGCGGCCGTCAAGTTGTAGGTGAGTCCCGCCGAGCCGGCGACCGTTTGCGAGACGGAGGCGTCGCCCTCGGAGAAGGCGCGCAACCAAAAGCCCGTGCCGCCGCCCGGGGTGTTGTTGGCGTAGGACTCCATCGCGATGCTGGCGTTGTTGGTGGCCGGCGGCTCGGTCACGGCCCAGCCCGGGTTCGAGAGGGGGTCGTTCAGGTCGCCATTGAAAAGCAATTCGCTGTCCGGCGATGCGGTGGGCGTGAGTGAGAAGTTGTCGTAGAAGGCCGACTGCTCTGGGTCGATGTTGATGATCATGTCGGTCGCCGATGCGGTCACACGCGCGCTGACCGTTCCGGCCGGGGCGGTGGCCATCACTTCGTGCTGGCGCCAATTGGCGTCGCCGAACTGCACCGTGCGCAGATCGAGGGCTACCGGAGCGCCCAGCACCGCCCCCCCGCCGTCAAGGAAGGCGACCTCGAACATGCTCTCCGTGGGTGACGTCCCGCCCCCGGACGGAGAGAGAAAGTCGAGTGCTCCCACCGCTCCGGAGTAGTTCTGCTCCCACTTTGACCACCCAGTGAACGTGTAGTTCGTGCCGGACGTGGCCGGCACGGTTTGCGACAAGTAGGCATTGGTCTGGGAGTTTGTGCCTTCCAAATCGTTCTGATTACCCACGAACGGCCTCAGCCAGATGCCGAACATCTCGGCGGTTTCCATCGGCTGGTTGCCCGCTACACTCAGCTGCGCCGAATCGGCCGTCGCCTCCGGCATACCACTGACGGTTTCGACCAAGTCCCAGCCGGGAATCGCGGCCGGCATCTCGAAATCGCCGTTGATCAGCAAGTTTTGGCCGGAAGACGGGACCGAGACCGCTGCTGCTACACAGAAAAGTACCAGCGGGGTAAGTGATCGAGGCAGCATAAACATTGTGCATAACCCAGGTGTTGTATGGGCGGCAGGAAGAGGCAAACTTGGCCAGAGTCTTTCGCATGCGTGAAGCACCGCGACATCATTCGCGGCGCCGGCATTTGGTTAAGCGAATTCGGCGCCATGACTCACAAGACGAAGATGATTTAAGAGCGCCACCAAACGACTTCGCAGCGTCGCCAAGCTAGCAACCGAGAGGCTTTCAAGAAGTGCCGAATGGCTTTGACTAACAGCGTCACTGCCTCGTTGTAACGCTCCTCATCCGCCAGAGGCAAGCAAAATCCTTCTGACGTCTCTATTAAATCACTATCTGCGGCCAGCCGGATGATCAACGTGAAACCAGCTTGCCCGGTGGTCGAGCAAAGCCTGGAGCCGTAAAGACCTGCTAGGCCCTTTGTCGCTTTACAGCAGAGAGAGCTGCTACAAGCGTGAGAGCAAGCAGGCTCGTAGGTTCGGGGACAGCGGGCCCCGACGACTCGGCAACCAGCGCCCAAGCGTCTCGCCAGACCGTGAAGTCGGCCGCGTCGACCATGCCATCGCCGTTGCCGTCGGCCGTTAGGTCCGCCGTGCCATACGCCAGTCGCCACTCCTCGAAGTCTCTCAGATCGACGAGCTGATCGCGGTTGTAGTCACCCGGCAGGGGCTCGAAGAAAACCGTGTCGAGCGCGTCGCTAAGCTGTGGGAGATCAGCCAGGAAACGGGCGCCGCTTTCACCGCCATCGATGTAGCGCACCAGGGCCATCAGTGAGAGGGCCAGGTTCCAGTTGTCCTGGAACGCGGTGACAGAGGAGGGGCTATTGGCGCCGGTCGACCAGCGGGCCGAGTCGGCCAGCCCCAGCGGGCCGTGCAGGTCGTTTTCGAGCAGGAAACGCAGGGCGTCTTCGGCGCCCGGGGCTCCCGAGAGCAACGCCAACGCCGTGCTCCACGGCATGAAGAGGTCCTCGTTGTCCTCTCCCCCCGAGGGATACAAGTTGTAGAGGCTGTAAGCCTGATAGCCGGAGGGCGGCCCCCCCTGCCCGGCGTCGGGCTGGAAGAAAAACTCGCGTCCTATTTGAACCAGGTAAGCCGCGGTGTCGGCCTCGTAGTCTTGGAAATTCTGCCAGGGGTTCACGCGCAGCGCGGCGTCGGGGTAAGTGTCGACGCCGCGGTCCGACAGATCGACGAACAGATTGACCAACGCCTGGGAGAATGGGGCCCGGTACTGGGTGTCGCCGTAGACAACCGGCTGAAGGCTGGCGTCGGCCAGATAGTCGCGTGTGCGGTAGGTATCGGAGTTCCAGAGCAGGTCGAGTTCGAAGTGGTGCTCATCGGATAGCTCGGCCGCCAGCGAGATCACCTTCCCCTCGGTCGTGTAGCCGGAGTAAGCACCCGGCGCGACGCCGCTGCCGGGCGTGTAGTTCAACCGCCAGCCGTTGGCGTAGGCGAACGCCGAGAAGTCGAATCGGTTCACGGTGGCGTCGAGCTTCGCCGCGACCGCCGAGTCCAAGCCGGGCTGGTTCTTGTAGCGGTGGAGGCCGAGCGCTACGAACGCGGCGTCCACGGGGCTCTCCTCCGAGCTCCCACGCGGGTCGCCCGAATTGAGGTTGAGGAATCGGCTCGGCAGGAACTCGGTTTGATCGCGGTTGTGGTCGAGCGTGTCGGCCAGCCGAGACACGTAGGCGTCGGCGTCCGTCTGGCTGACCCAATCGCGAGAGACCGCGGTCGGCAGCGCCCACAGCAAGCCGGCGGTGGTATTCAGAGCGCCGGCGTCGGCGTCGGTCGACACGTTCGGGACCAAGCCCGACTCGCGGCTCCGCCCCCCCCATAGACCGGCGAACGTCCGCCGCGCTAGCGCCTCGGCCAGGTCGCGTACCGGAGAGGTCAGCGGGTCGAGCGGCGGGCCCGGCTCAACGAGTCGCGTGTCGTCCAGGTACACCGGTCCCGAGGCCGACTGCCCGATCGGTTTGACCTTGAACGTAATCGCGTAGGTGCGATCGAGCTGCGGCGAGCCGGTCACATTCCAGCCGGCGCCTAGATCGAGCTCGGTTTCAATCTGCGTCCACCCGGCGTCGCTGGGCACGCTGAAGCTCTTGGTGGCCGAGTGCGCTAGCGAGTCGCGGTGGTCTTTCAGCTCGATGGTGAAATCGACGTCGGCCCCGGTGTCGTTCCGCAGCTGGGTCTCGAAACGCTCGAAGTACTCCAGGTCGCGGGTGTTCCGCAACCCCGGGCCCTTGAGCTCGGTGGCAAAGGTCTGAAAGAAACGTGATTGCCCCGCGGGGGTGGGGCCCAGATCGACCCGGTAGGCGCCGTTTCCCCGGTGGGTCACGGCCGACTGCAGGGTTAACGACGCGGCGTTGCCGCTGCTGAAGCCGCCTCCCCAGTTGTTGATCACCTCGCCCGAGACGCCAGTCCGCTCGCCATCGAACAACGCCACGCTACGCAGGTTGGCGCCGTGCAAGCACGACGACCACCCGACGCATATTAAAACCAAAGGCAGTCCGGCTACAATAGTTCGGTGCATGGCGATACTCATCGAGAGAGTCGCAAGAGAAGATTGCAGGCGATCCCGGCCCTCGTGAGTGGCGATCGAAGGGCGGCCGTGCCGTCATATTAGCAAGCGGCAGGAGGGGCGTCTCCTATTTCTTGGTTCGGTCGGATTGCGAACACCTTCCGGCATCAGCGCGTGCAGGCGACCTTGGGATCGTGAGGGAATCGAACTGGTCGCATGGAAACCTAGTGAGTTGGTTTCACTGCTTGCGGATCATCCAGTAAAGGACGCCGCTGATCAGGAAGATCACCCACTCTCCGATCGCAAGACGCAGTGTGAAGCCTTGCATCGCGTCGTAGAGAGAGAAGCTGATCGAGCGGAAAGCGACCAGTGAGCCGTGGATGACGAGGGCGGTTAGCACTCCGTAGACGACGGTCGCGTCGCTCCACGCAAGGATCACCAGGGCCAAACCAATCCCGACCTCTAAGCCGCCGTAGACGGTGAAGAACTCCGACTTCCCACCAGCCCCGACACGCTCAAGGCCAACCTTCTCCGAGGTCGGTCCGGGGGAGGCGGCGCACCAAATCCCCAGGGCGATGTAGAGGGCCGCGACGACGTAGAGGAAAATCCGTGCGGCTAGCATGGGGAGTGTTTCTGTTGAGTTGGATTCGATTGGTTTAAATACGTCGCGACCGCCGACGCCGTTTCACGGCCCGAGGCGATGGCGCCATTGATCGACGCCGAGCTTCGCCAGTCTCCGCATACGTACAGTCCCTCTCGGATTGGCGGATCGATCGGCTTGGGGCCTTCGGTCCCAATCCGCGGCAACGCACGGGGGATCTGGTAGCTTTGCAGCAGTCTCCAGTGGTCGACTTGATCGCCGAACCATCCGGAAAGCTGCGTTCTAGCCTCGGCAAGAGCACGATCGGGATCGCGATCGGCGCCGAGCAAGGTCGCCGAGACCAGCGCTTTGCCGGGCGGCGAGTAATCGGGCGCCACGTTGCTGAGGATACTCACATCGTTGACGGGGCCGGCTGCCTCGCCGTCGCCGTTGAGCAGCAGCATGGGCTCTTGGCGTGGCGGGCGGTCGCAAGCGAAGTAGAGCGTGGTCACGCCGTGGAAGCCGCCGATCGAGTCGTCGTCCAGAGTCGAGTTATCACTAAGAAACGTGGCGGCGCTCGCCGCGTCGGTCGCGATCACGACAGCGTTCGAAGCGATCCGCTCGCCGCCTTCGATCCAAACGCCGCCCGGATCGATCGACTCGACGCGGCGATTGAGCCTCAGACTCCCTGGCGGCAGCCGCTCGGCGAGCGATCGTGGGATCTCGCCCATGCCGTTGCTCGGCAGCGCGGCGGCGCCCGTGGAGAACATGCGAAACAGGAACGAGCTGTGCTGGGCTGCGGCGCTCAGATCACGATCGAGCAACACGCCCCCGAAGAAGGGCCGAAAGAATCGATCGATCGCTGCTGTGCTGAACCCCATCGCTCGCAGCATCTCGGCGGTTGTCTTCCCAGGGGGGTTATCTGCCCCCTCAGCTGATAGTGCGGCGCGGAGTTTCCAGCGGGCGATACGCAGTTTATCGCTCCAAGACATCAGCGGCGAAGCGAGCGTTGCGACGGCGTTGCGTGGGTCGCGCAGGGGGTCCGAGATCCGATGGAACTTGCCGTTCCATCGGACCAAGGCGCCGGGCGCAAACGGCCGGAGATCGAGGCGGTCGTAGTCCAGCAGCCGGAGCCCCTCGGGGTACGCTGTCAGATAGACTTGAAAACCACGATCCACGCGGAAGCCATCGACCACGTCGGTCCGCACTCGGCCGCCGACCGCGTCGCTGGACTCCACAACGCGGACCCGGCGGCCCGACTCGACGAGCCGCGTCGCGCAGCTCAGACCGGCTAAACCGGCGCCGACAACGACAACCTCGGGCTCGTCAATCATGCGGGCAACGTCGCTGGCGGCCCGGTGGTCGGTGCGGTGCTGCCGTTGCGAGCCGGTTCAAACAAGTAGTGCTCGACGAACCATCGATCGCCGCCCTCGTAGCGGAACAGCTCGGCGCAAGCCAAGAAGAACATTCGCCAACGCTGGAGCGCGACGCCGGCATCGCGGCGGGACAGATCACGGCGGAACAAGGCGGTCAACTCGTCGTGCGAGTGGTCGAGATTCTTGAGCCACGCCTCACAAGTGCGCCAGTAGTGAAGCCCGCCGACGCGCCAGCGGCGGCTGATCGCCAGGTCATCGTCGAAGCAATCGAACAGGTCGGCGGAGGGCATCGTCCCGCCAGTGAAAAAGTGCCTGCCCATCCAGTTATCGGCGCCCTCGGTCTCGAAGAGGTAAGGCCGACCGGCGTGGCAGAACACATGGACCAGCGCCGCGCCGTCCCGCTCGAGCCATCCGGCGACACGCTGGAAGAGCAGCTCGTAGTTGCGCATGTGCTCGAACATCTCGACGGAGACGACCCGGTCGTAGCGTCCGGCGGCGTCGAAGTGCACCATGTCGGCGGTGATGACCGTCAAGTTATTGAGCCCAAGCTCCTGAACGCGGGCCTCGATGAATCGCCGCTGGCTGTGGGAGTTCGAGACCGCCGTGATCTCGGAATCCGGAAATTGCTCGGCCATCCACAGCGTGAGCGATCCCCAGCCGCAGCCGAGTTCGAGCACCCGCTGCCCACTCGCCAAGCCGGCGTGCTCGCAGGTGAGCCGCAGCATCGCTTCTTCGGCTTCGGCGAGCGACGTCCGCTCTTGCTCGAACAGGCAGCAGCTGTACTTGAGCCGTGGGCCAAGCACCCGCTCGAAGAACTCGGTAGGGGCCTCGTAGTGCTGGCGGTTGGCGGCGTCGGTCTGGACGGCGAGGGGCATCTCGCGAAGCCTGTCGGCCAGCGAAGAGACGCTTTCCCCCTCACTCGCCTCATGGCGCGAGCGTTTGGCGAGCATCCGTTGGATGCCGAACCGAACCGCGGCGTCGGGCAACAGGCCGGCCTCGGCCAAGGGTATGAGATTCATCCGATCCTTTCGCTTGTCGTCTGCCTGCGGGGCGTATGATGCCAATAGCTCCCTCCCCGAACCACAACCAATAACCGCAGCATGCTGAGCCTCCTGCTAACCAACTTGGCGTTGATCCTTGGCGTGCAGTTCATCGTGTGGCTTGTGAGCTTGAAACTGCGGGACGCGAGTGTGGCCGACCCGGTCTGGGGCCCCTGTTTTGTGCTGTTAGGTTGGAGCAGTTGGCTCCAATCTGGCGCGGCTGCCTCATTAACGAGCGTCATGCTGCTCACGATGGCTACGATCTGGGGGACAAGGCTGGGCGGCTACTTGCTCTGGCGCAACTGGGGGAAAGAAGAAGACCGTCGGTACGGGGACATGCGAGAAAAACATGGGCGGTGGTTTCCCTTGGTCAGTCTGCTCACCGTGTTCGGATTACAAGCGATCTTGTGCTGGATCATAGGGCTTCCGCTGCAAATGGGAATCGCTTTGGGCGGCGATTTTTCTTGGGTGACGGCCTGCGGTATGGCGATCTGGGCGATCGGCTTGGGCTTCGAAACGATTGGCGATTGGCAGCTCGCAAGCTTCAAGGCGGACCCCGCGAACCGTGGAGAGGTCATGGATAGCGGCTTGTGGCGATGGACCCGGCACCCCAACTATTTCGGCGATTTTCTCGTCTGGTGGGGGATCTACGTGGTCTCGACCGGCAGCGGCGTGGTTTGGCCAACTCTCATTGGGCCCGTGCTGATGAGCTTTCTGCTGCTCCGCGTTTCTGGCGTCTCGCTGCTAGAGGGATCGCTCAAGAAGCGGCTAAGCAGTTACGACTCTTACGCCTCCACGACGAGCCCCTTCATCCCTTGGCCGCCAGGCGTCTGGCCGCTTCAGAGCCAATCCAAGGAATGAACCGACTTCCACCGCTGGTCGATTGAGGGGCGGCCGCTATAAAGCTCTTTGTCACCCCGCACCTGTACATTGGGCGATCGATGCGAAGTATGGAAGACGTTCAGTGGTTGCGAGTAGCGCCCTTTCTCTTGCTCCACGCGGCTTGCTTGCTGACGCTCATTGTCGGTTGGAGCCCTACCGCGGTGGCCGTCGCCCTGGTGCTGCTCTACGCACGCGTGTTCGGCCTGACGGCCTTCTACCACCGCTACTTTTCGCACCGCGCCTTCAAGACGAGCCGCGTGGTGCAGTTTCTTGGAGCGTTCTTGGGCAGCAGTGCAGCGCAACGCGGACCGATCTGGTGGGCCGCCCATCACCGTCACCATCACCGCGCTTCTGACAAACCGGACGACATCCATTCACCGCGTCAGCAAGGGTTCCTGTGGAGCCACATGCTGTGGTTCACCACTCGGGAGAACTACGGCACCGACACGAAGCTCGTCAAAGACTGGCTCCAGTACCCTGAGCTGCGCTGGATCGACCGCTGGGACGTGGCGGCCCCGGCTCTGCTTGCCATGGGCACGTACGGACTTGGCGCCTTGCTGGAAAGCTGGGCTCCTCACCTGGGCACGAACGGGCCGCAGATGCTTGTTTGGGGGTTCATCGTTTCGACGGTGGCGCTCTACCACGTGACCTTTTCGATCAATTCCCTGGCGCACAAGTTCGGCACGCGTCGGTTCGACACGAAGGACGACAGCCGTAACAACTTCTGGCTCGCCCTCGTCACTTTTGGCGAGGGTTGGCACAACAATCACCATTACTTCCCGAATTCGGCCCGCCAGGGGTTCCGGTGGTGGGAAATCGACGTAACGTACTACTTGCTGCTGATCATGGCGTCGGCCGGCCTAGTGTGGGACCTCAAACCTGCCCCCGCCCACGCTCGTCGACCGTCCACCGCTTCGCGCAAGGTGGGGGAATAAGATGCGAATCGCCGTAGTCGGCGCCGGCGTGAGCGGCTGTGTCGCTGCCCGGCTGCTCGCCTCCGAGCACGAGGTCACTCTCTTCTCGGCCGACAGCCACGCCGGCGGTCACGCCCAGACGGTCGACGTCGAACTCGATGGCGCAACCCACGCCGTGGACGTCGCCTTCATGGTCTTCAACGAACGGACCTACCCGTTTTTTTGCCGGCTGCTCGACCTGCTTGGCGTTGAATCGCGGCAGAGCGACATGAGTTTCAGCGTCACCTGCCCCACGAGCGGCGTGGAGTACCAGGGTGGATCGCTGCGGGGCCTTTTCGCGCAGAAGACCAACCTGCTGAGTCCCGCTTTCCTGCGGATGCTTGTCGATGTGGCGCGTTTCAACCGAATCGGTCGTCGCGCGGCGTCTGAGGGCTCAATCGCCGAAGGCCAAAACGTTCGAGAGTTCCTTGCCGAGCACCGCTTTGGCCGCCGGTTTGCTGAACAGTATCTCGCCCCCATGGCGGCGGCCATTTGGTCTTCGAATCCACGCGAAGTGCTCGATTTCCCGGCGAAATTCCTCCTTGGCTTTTTTGCGAACCACGGTCTTTTGCAGTTGGCCGACCGCCCGCAATGGCGGACCATCGTTGGCGGGTCACGCCGTTACGTAGAGCCGTTGCTCCGTGACTTGGGCGACCGCGTGCGGTGCTGTGAGCCGGTCGAGGCGATTCGCCGAACGGCGGACGATGTTGAGCTGACAACCGCGGCGGGCGGTGTGGAGCGTTATGATCAAGTCGTGCTCGCCTGCCACGCCGATCAAACGCTCGCCATGCTGAAAGATTCTTCGCAAGACGAAGCCGAGCTGCTCGCCGCACTCCCTTATCAAAAGAACCAAGCGGTTCTTCACACGGATGAGTCCCTGTTGCCGTGTCGCCGAGCGGCGTGGGCGAGTTGGAACTACCGTCTTGGCCGAAGACCTTCGGACCCATCGATCGTTACCTACGACCTCAGCCGCCTGCAAGGCTTGCCAACGAGGCGTCCTTTGCTGCTCACGCTCAACGGGCGCGACTTGGTCGATCCGGGTCGCGTGCTGAAAGAATTCAGCTTCTCGCACCCGGCTTTCACTCCCCAGTCGATCGCCGCCCAGGGGCGTTGGGACGTGGTTAGTGGCCGGAATCGGACTCACTATTGCGGGGCGTACTGGGGAAACGGTTTCCACGAAGACGGCGTGCGTAGCGCCCTGGCGGTCACTCAGCAATTTGGCATCGGGATCGAGGCATGCACAGCCGCCTGTACGAGGGCGCCGTCGCGCACCGCCGTCGCCGCCCCGTGAGCCACCGCTTCCGTGGCTCGCTGGTGATGGCCTACCTCGACCTGGACGAGATCGATCGGCTCGTCGGGCCCGGGAGGTTGCTGCCGACACGCCGAATTGCGCCTTGGTCCTACGCCCGCAAGGATCGCTTGTTCTCGCCCGACAAACCGCTGGTGGACGAGGCCCGGGATCTCATCGAGCGGCACTCGGGCGAGCGTCCCTGTGGGCCGATCCGACTGCTCACGCAAATGCGATCGTGGGGATATTACTTCAGCCCGCTGAACCTCTACTACGCCTTCGACGCCGCCGGCGAGCGGGTCAGCCAAGTGCTTGCCGAGGTCAACAACACCCCGTGGGGCGAACGGCATGTTTACGTCCTTTCAGACAACAATCGCACGTCCAGCGACAGCTTGCGATTCGCCCACCCGAAGTCGTTCCACGTCTCGCCCTTCATGGGGATGGACGCCGAGTATCGTTGGCGACTCAACGAACCGGGCGAAAAGCTCCTCGTGACACTAGGTCACGAGCGTGAAGACGGCCTGCTATTCGACGCGACGCTCGTGCTCCACGAACGCCCCCTCACGCGAGCCTCGCTCCGTCGGGCGGCGATCCGCTACCCATGGTTGACCGCTCAGGTCGTGACGCTCATTTACTACCAAGCCCTCCGACTCTGGCAGAAGCGATGTCCCTACTATCCTCACCCCCGCAACCTCGATCCGGCCCCGGCCAAGGCCCGTCAACCGCTCGCGGCAGACCCCAACCCTTAAACCAGCCCGGTTCTCGGCACGGAGGGCTCTTGCGTTCTCTGGTGAGGCGCCGCCTCGGCATGATCGAACGCGGCAGTCTTCTGGTGCGCGACGCCGGGGGAGAGCGTGCTTTCGGCGAGAAGGGCAGGGGGGGAGAGATCGAGGTCCACCACCCACGCTTCTACCGCCGCATCGCCTTGGGCGGCTCGCTCGGAGCCGCCGAATCGTACATTGATGGCGACTGGGATTCTCCGGATCTCACCCAAACGCTCCGCGTGCTAGCCGCGAACCTCGATGCCCTTCAGGGCGTTGAGCGTGGCGCCCCGGTCTTGCGAAAACCGCTGCTCGCCGTGGGCCATTGGCTGCGACGGAACACGCCGAGCGGCAGCCGTCGCAACATCTCTCGCCATTACGACCTCAGCAACGAGCTGTTCGAGTTGATGCTCGATCCGACGATGACCTACTCGTGCGGCGTGTTCCCGGCGGCTGAGTCGTCGCTCGAAGAGGCGTCGCAGGAGAAGTACGACCGCATCTGCCGCAAGCTCCGCTTGAGGCCCGAGGACCATGTTCTTGAGATCGGTACGGGCTGGGGCGGGTTTGCCGAGCACGCCGTCAAGAACTACGGCTGCCGAATAACGACCACCACCATCTCGCGCGAGCAGCACGGCTACGCCGCCCGACGATTTAGCCGCGCAGGAATCGCCGACCGAGTGGAGCTGCTGCTCGAAGACTACCGCCGCCTTACGGGGCGGTACGACAAGCTGGTGTCGATCGAGATGATCGAGGCCGTCGGTGAGCGGTACCTTCCAACGTATTTCAGCGCTTGCTCAAAACTGCTCCGTCCCGAGGGGGCGATGCTGCTGCAGGCGATCACGATCCCCGACTGCCGCTACGACACCTACCGCCGGGGCGTCGACTTTATCCAGCGACACGTCTTCCCCGGCGGTTTCTTGCCGAGCCCCTCGGCGATCACCGGCTGCCTGAAACGCAAGACCGACTTCCGTCTCGCCCACGTTGAAGACTTCGCTTCGCACTACGCCCGCACCCTTGCCGCCTGGCGAAACAACCTGTGGGGGCGTATCGCCGAGGTCCAAGCCCTCGGCTTCGACGAGCGGTTCCTGAGACTGTGGGCTTACTACCTAGCCTATTGCGAGGCGGGCTTTTCTGAGAACCAGATCGGCGTCTCGCAATGGCTTTTCACCAAGCCGCGTAGTCACCTTGCCCCCGTGCTTGCATGAGGGCGGCTTGGACGAGAGGGTGGTCGGCTGGTTAGCGTCGCGCTAAAGTCTCGATGGGACGTACAATTCCGGACTTGAGCATGAACGAGCCAGCACAAAACTCCCCCGCCTACGTTGTACTCGGCGCCGCCGGGGGCATCGGCGCAGAGACATGCAGGCGACTGAGCGCCGCCGGCGCCAGGTTGCTGCTCGCGGGCAGGCCCTCGGACCGGCTCACAGCGTTAGGCGAAGAACTCGGCGCACCAACCCATCCGCTCGACGCGACGCGAACCGAAGAGGTGGAAGCCGCCTTCAAGGCCGCGGTGGACTCCTTCGGCCCGATCGCCGGGGCTGCCAACTTTGTCGGCTCGTTGCTGCTCAAGCCCGCCCACCTGACAACCGACGAGGAATGGGATTCGGTGGTCGCCACCAACCTCCGTTCGGCCTTCGCCACGGTGCGTGCAGCCGCCAAGACGATGCGTCGTTCGGGGGGATCGGTGGTCCTGATCTCCTCGGCTGCCGCCCAACACGGGTTCGCCAACCACGAGGCGATCGCAGCCGCAAAAGCGGGGGTGAATGGGTTGGTCTTGTCAGCCGCCGCGACGTACGCCCCGTACGGCCTACGGTTCAACGGCGTGGCGCCCGGCTTGACCAAAACACCACTCACCGAGTCGATCTGGTCAAAAGAAACGTCGGCCGCCGCCTCGCTCGACTTGCACGCGGCCGGCCGCCTGGGTGAAGCGGGCGACGTGGCGTCCGCCGTCGTTTGGTTGCTCGATCCGCCGAACAATTGGATCACCGGCGAAATCCTCGCCGTCGACGGCGGCTTGGCCCGAATCCGACCGACGAAGAGGCTTGGCTCGAATTGATTTTTCTCGAGCATGGGGGCGATGTCCCACTGCCCGTCCAGCGGAGCACTTGGTCAATACTGGACACTCCGAATGACCTGGGCCGACGACCCCATAAACAATCAGGGGCAGTGACTCAGAACTTCAGGAACCCATCAAAAAACGGGTCGGCGCCATCTGGCGCCGACCCGTGCGAGGAGCGGAGGACATGGGACTCGAACCCACAACCCCTTGCGGGGCGCCTGATTTCGAATCAGGTTGCTAGCCAATTCGCTTATCCTCCTTATCGCGCGGTTTGCTTCCGCCTGAGGCGAAACCTTACTACGCTTGCCGCGAGCCTTTGCTCCCGGGCCCTATAGTTTATCGCACTCCGGCTGGGCCGGCAAGAACGGCTTAGAGTGGGGGCACGGCTTAGAGCAAGGGCGGGGGAGGGGCGTTGCGGATCGGATGGGGTAACGGCGTCTTTGATGGCGGGGGGCCGCTCTGAAACCCGTCCCCGGCCCGCACAGCCGGAACAACCCGATGGCCCCGGTGCGGGTGGCGACGCTTCTTCCGGCCGCGGGGGGATATGCCAGTTCGACGAGATGGACGCGATGTGCTTGCCGTCGCGTGATTGTTCCATCCTTGGCGCTAGGGGGCCGATACCTGGTGGGTGAAGCGGCCGTTCGCATGACGGGCCGCGGCCCTCCCCACCGGCGGCTTCGCCCCTCCCGAAGCCCCACAGCTCGAGTCCGAAAGCAGGCATGGATACCACGATTCGCATCGTCACCCGCGGCGCCAACGGCGAGATCCGCAGCAAGGACTACAGCCACACCGACGCCGTGCTGAAAATGCACACGCAGATCGGCATCGACGACTGCAGCACCGACCTGGCGCTGCGCGGGCTGCCGGTGTTCCGCGGCTTGATCGGCCCGATGCCGGACGCCAAAGGGGTGGTTCGCTACGAGTCGCCCGACGTGTTCGAGACGCTCACCAAAGAGTGGGGCGCTCCGGCTCCGAAACGCACGCGTCGGCGTAAGCCGACGGTGTAAGCCGTCCCGCCACGCGGGGGCGCCTGTCGGCGTTCGGGCATGTTCCTCTAGCCCCTGCCACCGGCGCAACCGGTAAATTGCTAGACGGGACCCGTGGCCTTGGCTATGATCGGGGCACTGACCGGCTCATTGTGCGCCGGCTCGCGGCCGCTCTTGCGGCCCCCGAACCACCGCTAATTCTGCCTAATGCAGTTCTGACAGCCCGCCCTTCGTGACTGCTCCCTGCGGATTATCTGCGGGGTGAATCTTTCTGGGCTGTCGCCGTGGCGCTCTGCCGCGGCCCTCTCAATGCAGACTCAAGTCGACCCATGAAATGGTCGCCTTAGGAATGGCCTCGTGCTGCTCGGCGCGACGCATGTTCCCGCCGGCTGGCGAATCTTGCCTGTCTGGTCTGTTCACCTCTCTTGTTCTACCCGCCCACCAAGCGTCCGCACCAATAGCCCCCCTCGCCAACTTAGATGACACCCCACCGCATCTCTCAGCAAACACTCGTTGCAGCACTCTTTCTGTCGGCCCTTTCGGCGGCGGCTTCGGTTGCGATGGCCGATAGCCAAACCGCCACCGTGAGCCCGGTGGTCGTCGGCGGTGATTTGCCGTACCGGCTGTCGGTCCGGCGGCTCGACTACAGCGACGTGGAGTTGCCGAGCCTGCACTCGTTTGCGGCCGGCGAATACGACGGACAATGGGTGCTCATCGGCGGTCTGACGAACGGCTTGCACGGCTTCGACATCGACCAGGGGACCATCCCCGAGTCGAAGCAGAACCGTGACGTCTGGGTCATCGATCCCGAGACCCGCCAGTCGTGGCGACGCACGCTCGATCCTGCCGACGCGGGCAGCGGGCTCACCGATCTCGAGGTGCTGTCGATCACGCCGGCGAACACCGAGTTCGAGCAGGTGGGCGACCGTCTCTACGTGACGGGCGGTTACGGCGACAACGACCCGAACGACGACACGGCCCGCGGCACGTTTGGCGTGCTGAGCGAGTTCGATCTGTCTGGGTTGGTCGACTGGGCGAAAGGGGGCGCGGGGCAGGCGTCCGATCATTTGCGGCAGGTCGAGGACGAGCTGTTCCAGGTCACGGGCGGTTCGCTGCACGAGGTCGACGGCAAGATGCACCTCGTCTTCGGCCAGGACTACGAGGGCCGCTACCGCGGCCGTCTCAACGGCGAGTACACCAAGCAGGTCCGCACGTTCACGATCGAAGCGGACGGCGCCGACCTGGAGTTCACCCACCTCGGGTCGTCGACGCCCGAAGAGCACTACCGCCGCCGCGACCTGAACGTTTACTCGTCGCTCAGCGTCGAGGGGGACCAGTTGGTCGAAGGGATCACGGTCTTGTCGGGCGTGTTTACCGAGACCGACGGCATCTGGACCGTGCCGGTCGAGATCACGGCCGACGGCGTGCCGACCCAAGCCGACGGCGGACTCGACGCGATGAATGCGGGCGGTGTGCTCGACGCGGAGGCGGGCGTTTTCAAGCAGGCGATGAACAACTACCACTCGGCCAAGTTCGGCCTGTTCGACGAGTCGACCGGCTCGATGCACGAGGTGCTGCTCGGCGGCATCACTTACCTGGAGTACGACCCCACGAACCCGGCGGCAGACGCCGACGGGTTCGTCGCCGACGGGGACTTCCCCAACACGAACCAGATCACCTCCGTGATCCGCAACTCGGACGGCTCGTACGAGCAGCACTACCTGGGCGAGTTCCCGGAGATGTACACGCTCGACGGCGAACGGATGCGTTTCGGCGCCAACGCCGAGTTTTTCCTCACGCACGACGTAGCTACTTACGACAACGGCGTGATCGACTTGGACGCCTTGACGATCGGCCAAGAGTCTCACGTGGGCTACGTCTACGGCGGTCTGATCGCCAACGCGCCGCACGTGTTCGGCAACCCAATAGGCTTGTCGTCTGCTAGTGGCGAGATTTGGGAGGTAGTGGTGATGCGGGCGCCGGAGCCCGCGGGCTTGCTGCTCGTGGCGACGCCGCTCGCCGTCGCGCTAGGCTGCCGACGCCGCGTCTGAGCCGCTCACCGCACGGTGACCACCTCGACCGGCCTGCTGCTTGTCACTTGGTAAAGATCGCCGCGGCGGTCTTGCAGCGGCAGCACCGTGCCGAGCTCGCGCTGCACCGCCAGGTCGTTCAGGTCCAGCTCGGCGATCACCACCATCTCGGTGTTCGGCTCGGCCTCGGCCAGCACGCCGTCTTTGGGAAACGAGAAGTCGCACGGCGTGCAGACCACGGCCTGGCCGTAGTTGATCAGGAAGCTGCGCACCTGCGGCAGGTTGCCCACGCAGCCGGCCGCGACGACGTAAATCACGTTCTCGATCGCACGGGCCTGGGCGCAGTGCCGCACGCGGCAGTAGCCCTTGCGCTCGGACGTGGCGAAGGGCACGAACAGCACCTCCAGGCCGTGGACCGTTTGCAAGCGGGCGAGCTCGGGGAACTCGACGTCGTAGCAGATGAGGATGCCGATCCGGCCGAGCGGCGTGTCGAACACGCGGATCGCGTCGCCCGGGATCATGCCGTAGTAGGTCCGCTCCACGGGCGTGATGTGCAGCTTGTCCTGGGTGTGGACCTCGCCGCTGGGCGTGAAGAGGTGGGCGGTGTTGAGCAGTTCGCCCTCCTCGTTGAGCACCGGGTGCGAGCCGCCCACCAGGTACAGCCCGTGCAGCATCGCCATCCGCTGGCAGAGATCGACGTACTGGCCGTGCATCGCCGCCAGCTCGCGCACCGCCTGCATCGACTCGAACTCGTGTGAGATCGTGCTGAACAGCTGGGCGGTGAACATCTCGGGCAGCAGCAGGAAGTGGCAGTGGTTCTCGTTCGCCGTGTCGGCGAAGAACTCGACCTGACGCTCGAACTCGTCCCAGGTCTCGATCGGCCGCAACTGGTACTGGCCCGCGCAGACGCGGATCTTGCGCACCGTGCGACGGATCGGGGCGCCGGCGATCATTCGCTTGGCCGGGTCGAAGCCCGCGTTGGGCATCTCCAGCAGCGTGGCGTAGTTCATGCTCTCGGCGTCTGACAGGTAGCCGTAGTGAACGCCGTGCACTTGGTAGCCCGCCTTCAAGTGGACCGACAACGCCGGGTCCTTGCGTTCGCCGCGTTCCACGGAGGCTACGTACTCCGCCGCGGTCATCCTCTTGGCCACGGCGGCGTAGCCCGGCAGGCGGCCGCCGGCGATCATCCGCCGCAGGTTGAGCCGTTTCATCAGTGCTCGGCGCCGCTTGTAGAGCGCCTTGGCCACGCCCTGGCCGCGGAAGGACGGGTCGACCGCGATGTCCGACCCGTACAGCGAGTCGCCCGCCGGGTCGTGTGTGCTGAACGTGCCGACGCCGGTGATCTCGTCGTACGAGTGCCACGGCGTGCCGTCGTCGACCTGCACGATGAGCGACGCGCAGTAGCCGATCACCTTGCCCCCCCATTCGGCGAGGTACTGCCCCTCGGGGAAGGCGGCCAGCTGCATGCCGAACTTTCGTTCGTCCTGAAGGCTCTCGGCGGCCAAGTTGGGATAGGCTCGCCGCTGACAGGCGACGATCGCCGGGATGTCCGACTTCTTCCAGCGGCGGATTTTCAGGTCGGTGACTTTTTCAGCAGCGGCCATTGGCGTCAGGGTCATGCCTAGGGAGGAGTGTCCCCTTGCTCGAGGACTGAGAGATGATCCGCTCTGCCGAGAGCGCCCGCAAGCCGCCTTGGGCTGGAGTCGCCGACCAGCGCGCCAGAAACGGCCGCCATGATTGAACGGGGATCAACAAGGAAGCACGGCGACCAGCACTCGGGGCAGACACCGACTGCTGGTCGTCATGCACGACATGCTCCAAGGCAAACCAGCGTGACTGAATCCCCGCTTCAGAACCCGTGGAGTTGGGAGGAAGGGGTGGAGCTTTCGTTATTGAGCCGAACTCAGCAAATGGCCCGCGCTTTGCTTGGGCACGTGGGAACCATTCAATTCGGCTTGTTGCTCATGGCGACCGCCGCCCAATCCTCTCACGAACAAAATCAAAATCTCATGGCCAACGATCAGTCCAAGCAAGGCATGGGCGGGGAGCCTCATCAAGTGAGCGGCGGAGACGACCCTCGGTTAACGACCAACCAAGGCCTGGTCGTCAGCGACGATCAGAACACGCTGACCGTCGGTCCCCGCGGCCCGCAAGCGCTCGAAGACTTTGTTATGCGTGAGAAGATCACGCACTTCGACCACGAGCGGATCCCCGAGCGGGTGGTCCACGCCCGCGGCTACGGCGCCCACGGCTACTTCGAGCCTTACGAGTCGGCCGCCGACCTCACCAAGGCCGCTTTCCTGCAAGACCCGAAGCAGCGCACGCCGGTGTTCGTGCGGTTCTCGACCGTGGCGGGTCGCGCGGGGTCGTTCGACACGGCGCGCGATGTCCGCGGCTTCGCCGTGAAGTTCTACACCAGCGAGGGCAACTACGACCTGGTGGGCAATAACATCCCGGTGTTCTTTATCCAGGACGCAATCAAATTCCCGGACCTGATCCACAGCGTCAAACCGGCGCCCGACCGCGATTTCCCTCAGGCCCAGTCGGCGCACGACACGTTTTGGGACTTTGTCTCTCTCTCGCCCGAAAGCACCCACATGCTGATGTGGATCATGTCCGATCGGGCGATCCCGCGGTCGTTCCGCATGATGGACGGGTTCGGCGTGCACACGTTCCGAATGATCAACGCCAAGGGAGAGGCGAAGTTCGTTAAGTTCCACTGGCGCCCGAAGCTCGGCGCCCTCTCGCTCGTGTGGGACGAAGCGGTAACGATCAACGGGGCCGACCCCGATTTCCACCGCCGCGACCTCTGGAACTCGATCCAGGCTGGCGACTTCCCCGAATGGGACTTCTGCGTGCAAGAGTTCACCGAAGAAGAGGCCGAGGGATTCGACTTCGACGTGCTCGATCCCACCAAGATCGTGCCGGAAGAGATCGTCCCGCTGCGTCGGCTCGGCCGCATGGTGCTTGATCGCACGGTGGACAACTTCTTCGCCGAGACCGAGCAAGTCGCCTTTTGCCCGTCCCATGTGGTGCCCGGCATCGACTTCTCGAACGACCCGCTGCTGCAGGGGCGGCTGTTCTCGTACCTCGATACGCAGCTGTCGCGACTGGGGAGCCCCAACTTCCACCAGATCCCGATCAACCAGCCAAAGTGTCCGATGCAGAACTTCCAACGCGACGGCCACATGCAGATGGACGTCCCCACCGGTCGCGTGGCCAACGAGCCTAACTCGCTCGACGAGGGCTCGCCTCGCGAAGACCCCGAACGGGGTTTCACCTCGTACCCCGCCGAGGAATCGGGCCAGAAGCTGCGCGTGCGGCCCGAAAGCTTCGCCGACCACTACTCGCAGGCCCGTCAGTTCTACAAGTCGATGACCGACCCCGAGAAGCGACACATCGCCGGCGGCTTCGCCTTTGAGCTCGGCAAGTGCAAGGAGTTGAAGGTCCGCAAGCGGATGCTCGGCCGGCTACAGCTGGTGCACGAGGAGCTGCACGACGCGGTCGCCAAGAAGCTTGGCATGGAGGGCGAGGCGGAGAAGCTCGAGCCGGCCGCCCCGGTGCTCGACCCGGATCCCTCGCCCGCGCTCTCGCAGTACGCCGGCTTTGAGGGGGGCATGCAGGGCAAGAAGATCGGCCTGCTCACCACCACAGGCGTCGATTCGCAGCTATACAACGCCTTGGTTGAAGGCGCGAAGCAGGAGGGCGCTGAGGTCGCGCTGATCGCCCCCAAGGCGGGGCCGATCGAGACCAGCCGCGGCAAAGAACTCGCCCCGGATGATTTCCTCGCCGGCGCCCCAAGCGCACTGTTCGACTGTGTGCTGGTCGCCCCGTCGTCCGAAGGCGCCGAGGCCCTGATGGCCGACCCCGACGCGGTCAATTGGGTCCGCAACGCCTACGCCCACCTCAAAGTGATCGGCGTCACCAAGGAGGCGGCGCCGCTGTTGGACAAGGCCCAGGTCGATCCTGGCGCCAAAGGGGTGCTCACCCTCCGTGGCGCCGACGACATCGGCCAATACCTTAAAGGCGTCGCCGCTCAACACCGCGTTTGGGAGCGCGAGGAGGCCATGTCCTAAACCACTTAGAAATGAGCCAAATAGAATCTTATGCGTGGTGAATAACTAAAAATCATCACGGTAAAAACCGGTCGCCGCACATTTTTGTTGGCGTCCTCACTTTAAACAACGAAGCGCCGCGGGGTTCTCTCCGCGGCGCTTCGCATTGCGCGACCGGGTCCGCTATACTCGCAACGCTGTCGTTCTCTTCTCTACCGGTTCTCACGAGATCCAGGCCATGAAGTTCCGGGCGGTTTTTGTTGCGACCATGGCGGTGGCGGGGATGGCCTTAGCCTCAGCACATGCCCCTGCCCATGCTCAAGGGCCCGACGATTTTTATCGCCTCGGCCCCGACTCGCTGCCGCAGGAAGGTGTGCCGAAGGGGAAGATCCACGGTCCGCACGTGCTGCCTTCGGAGGCCTACCCTGGCACACAACACACCTACTGGGTTTATGTCCCCGCCCAATACGACCGCTCGGGGGGCGCCGAGGAAGAAGCCAGCCTGATGGTCTTCCAGGACGGCCACGCCTTCCTGCACCCCGAGGGGCAGATCCGGGCGCCGAACGTGCTCGACAACCTGATCCACCGCCGCGAGCTGCCCGTCATGCTCGCCGTCTTCATCAACCCCGGCCGCACGCCCGAGCAACCCGAACCCGACGCCAGCGAGTGGGGCGACCGCACGACCAACCGTGCGACCGAGTACAACGAGCTCGACGACCGCTACGCCCGCGTCGTCTGCGACGAGTTGCTGCCCGCGCTCGAGGCCGAGTACCGCATCGCGAACGACCCCAATCGGCGCGGCATCGGCGGCGCCAGCTCGGGCGCGATCGCCGCCTTCACCGTCGCCTGGCAGCGGCCCGACGAGTTCCGCAAGGTGCTCAGCCTGATCGGCAGCTTCACGAACATCCGCGGCGGCGACGCCTACCCCGACATCATCCGCCAGAGCGACCCCAAGCCCCTACGCATCTACCTCCAAGACGGCCGCAACGACAACCGCGGCCAGCGCCGCGGCGCGTACGACCCCCGCTGGGACTGGTTCCTGCAGAACACCCGCATGGTTGAGGCGCTGGAAGAGAAGGGCTACGACCTGAACTACACGTTCGGCATCGGCCGCCACAGCTCGGCCCACGGCGGGGCGATCCTGCCCGACATGCTGCGCTGGCTGTGGCGCGACCACGGCTGCTCGGCCGACCCGGAGGACGAGGTGGAGCGGTCTTATCACCTACCGCATATGGAATAGCTAAACCAATCCGAAGCCGACTTGTTGGGCGAATCGCCCTCGATTGGCTCCCTAGACTAATCAGAAAGCAATGATGACGAACCGACTCTTCTGCATCCTAGCTGCACTCAGCCTCTCTGCGCTCGACATTTGCCAAGCGGAGACGCCGGGCGATTCTTATAAGCCGCGGGTCATTAACACCACCGACCTGGGGGCCGACCCCGACGATGAGCAGTCGATGGTGCGTCAGTTGGTTTGCGCCAACGAGTTCGACATCGAAGGGTTGATTGTCGCCACCGGTTGCTGGAAGAAGAACCAGCACGACACCAAGATGCTCGACAAGCTCGTCGACGCCTACGCCGAGTCGTACGACAACCTCAAGGTCCACGCCGAGGGGTTCCCCACGCCCGAGTACCTGCGGTCGATCTCGATCATGGGGCAGAAGGGCTACGGCATGGGCGACGTCGGCGACGGCAAGGACAGCCCCGGCTCGGAGCTGATCATCGCCTCGGTCGATAAGGACGACCCGCGTCCGGTTTGGGTCATGTGCTGGGGAGGCGCCAACAATGTCGCCCAGGCGATCTGGAAGGTGCGTGAAACACGCTCCGAATCCGAGCTGGCCGAGTTCCTCGGCAAGCTGCGGGTGTTCGACATCTTGGGCCAGGACGACGCCGGCGCCTGGATCGCGAAGAACTTCCCCGAGCTGCTCTACATCCGGGCGACGAAGGTTTACGGCTGGCAGCCCTCGGACGAGTACCTCGACGAGCACATCCAGAACCACGGCCCGCTGGGCGCTGTTTACCCCGACCGCAAGTGGGCCACCGAGGGCGACACGCCCGCCTTCATGCACGTTTACCCCAACGGCCTGAACGACCCCGACAAGATCGACCAGGGTGGCTGGGGCGGTCGCTTCGGCCTGACCAAGAAGGCCGGCATCCGCAGCATGCGGCCGGTCAAGAACGAGCCAGAGTTCGACCCTTACCTGATGCACGGCAACACCCCGGATGGCGCCAGCGCCATCAAGCGTTGGAACGAAGGCTACAACAACGACTTCGCGGCCCGCATGGACTGGAGCGTCACGCCCGCGTACTCCGACGCCAACCACCATCCCGTGGCCGTCGTCAGCGGCGACGCGACGCGGAAAGTGCTCGAGATCTCGGCCCAAGCTGGCTCGACCGTGAACCTCAGCGCGGACGGCTCGAGCGACCCCGATGGCGACACGCTCTCGCACCGCTGGTCGTACTACTCCGAGCCGAGCTCCTACGAAGGCGAGCTGCAAGTCCAAGACGGTGATTCGTCGTCCGCTTCCGTCACGCTGCCCGACGACGCCAGCGGCAAGTCGCTGCACTTCATCCTCGAGCTCTCCGACGACGGAACGCCGAGCCTGTTCGCCTACCGCCGGGTCATCGTCAACGTCGATTGACCCGCGCGTGGGTCGTCAACCGACGGCGGGGCGATAGACTAAGTGGATGCCCGCCGAATCCCCTCCCGTCGACAGCCAGGCCGCCGCCGATCGCCAGTCCGTTTTCTCCGCCCACGGCGTGACGAAGACGTACCACATGGGCGAGGTCGACGTGCACGCGCTGCGCGGCGTCGATCTGGAGCTCGCCTCGGGCGAGTTCATCGTGCTGCTGGGGCCCTCGGGCAGCGGCAAGAGCACGCTGCTCAACATCCTGGGGGGCCTCGACACGCCGACCGAGGGCCAGATCCGCTACCGCGGGGAAACGCTCACCGACTTCGACGACGCGGCGCTCACCCGCTACCGCCGCCGCGCGGTCGGCTTCGTGTTCCAGTTCTACAACCTGATCCCGAGCCTGACGGCCCGGGAGAACGTGGCGCTGATCACGGACATCGCCAAGAACCCGATGGACCCGGCCGAGGCGCTCGCCTTGGTCGACCTCGAGGACCGCATAGACCACTTCCCAGCCCAGATGTCGGGCGGCGAGCAGCAGCGGGTCGCCATCGCCCGGGCCGTGGCCAAACGGCCCGACGTGCTGCTGTGCGATGAGCCCACCGGCGCGCTCGACGTCCACACCGGCGTGCTGGTGCTCGACGCGATCCAGCGGATCAACGCAGAGTTGGGCGCCACCACCGCGGTGATCACGCACAACGCTTCGATCGCCGACATGGCCGACCGCGTGGTGCACATCTCCGACGGGCGGATCGCGAGCATCGATCGCAACGAGACGAAGAAAGTGGCTTCGGAGTTGGTGTGGTGAAGCTAACTCCCTCCCCTGGTGGGGAGGACCGGGGAGGGGGGCAGCCCTGGGCACAAGTGCAACCGAAGTCAGAGAACGCCTAGAGCGCACTGCTGGTAGCCGTAGCGTCGTTTTCGCCTTGTCGACGCCGAATCATACCGCCACACACGCTACGCATCTGTGCGATTCGCACTAGTATCCTTCGTCAAAGGTTTCCCGAGTACCCAGGGCTTTGCCCCTCCCTAACCCTCCCCACAAGGGGGAGGGTGCCCAAGTCACTCCGTAATCCACTTACTTCGTGCTCGCCCTCGACCGCAAACTCGTCCGCGACATCGGCCTGATGAAGGGCCAAACGGTGGCGATTGCGTTGGTGGTCGCCGCCGGCGTGGCGACGTTCGTCAACTCGCAGTCGATGCTCCGCTCGCTCGAGTCGACGCGCAGCGCGTTCTACGACCGCTATCGGTTTGCCGACGTGTTCGCCGGCGCCAAGCGGGCGCCCAATTCGTTGCGCGACCGGCTGGGGGAGATTCCGGGCGTCGCCCAGGTCGAGACCCGCATCGTGCAGGGGGTGAACCTCGACGTGCCGGGGCTCGTCGAGCCCGCCACCGCGCAGCTGGTGAGCGTGCCCGACGGCCGCGAGCCGCTGCTCAACCGGCTCTACCTGCGCGAGGGACGCCGCCTGGAGGCGGGCCGCGACGACGAGGTGCTCGCGAGCGAGAAGTTCGTCGAGGCCAACCACCTCGTCATCGGCGACGCGCTCACCGCCGTGATCAACGGCCGCAAGAAAGACCTCCGGCTCGCCGGCGTGGTGCTCTCGCCCGAGTACGTCATGCAGGTCAAGCCGGGCGACCTGGTGCCGGACGCCAAGCACTACGCCGTGCTGTGGATGAACGAGGAGGCGCTCTCGCGCGCGTTCGACATGGAGGGCGCCTTCAACGATGTGAGCGTCGAGCTGATGCGCGGCGCCAGCGAAGAGGAGGTGATCTTCCGCCTCGACCGGCTGCTCGAGCCGTACGGCGGCCGGGGCGCCTACGCCCGACGCGACCAGCTCTCGCACCTGCTCACGGAGGGCGACATCGAGGGGCTCAAGACGATGGGACTCGTGGCGCCGGCGATCTTTCTAGGCGTCGCCGCGTTCCTGCTGAACGTGGTGCTCACCCGGCTCTTGAGCCTGCAGCGCGAGCAGATCGCCGCGCTCAAGGCGTTCGGCTACACAAATCGGGACGTCGGCTGGCACTATCTGAAGTTCGTGCTGCTGGTGACGCTCGCCGGCTCGGCGATCGGCGTCGTGGGGGGCGTTTTCCTCTCGCGGATGTTCACCCGCATGATCGCCGAGGTGTACCAATACCCCGAGCTGCTGCTGCGCGTGCGGTGGGACGTGGTGGCGCTGGCGGCGGGTGTAGCGCTAATGGCAGCCACACTCGGCGCTTTTGGCGCCGTGATGCGCGCCGTGCGGCTGCCGCCGGCCGAGGCGATGAGGCCCGAGCCCCCCGCCTCGTTCAAGGCGACCATCGTCGAGCGGCTCGGCCTCGGCGCCTGGCTGCCGAACGTCGCCCGCATGGTCATTCGCGAACTGGAACGCAAACCGATCAAGAGCGGGTTCTCGATCTTCGCCATCGCGTTGTCGGTGGCGATCGTCGTGGTGGCCAACTGCATGCAGGACAGCATCGACCACATGCTCGACTTGCAGTTCTTCCAGGAGCAGCGTTACGACCTGATGGTCACCACCTTCGAGCCGCTGTCGGTCGATCTGCGCTACGCCCTGGCGAGCGTGCCGGGCGTGCGACTCGTAGAGCCTTTCCGCACGGCGCCCACCCGATTCCACGCCGGCAGCCGCTCGCGACGCGTCTCGCTGATGGGTCTGGAGCGCGGCGGCGAACTGCGACAGATCGTCGGCTCGCAAGGCGAGGTGACCCGCGTGCCGCCGGGCGGTCTGGTCGTATCGAGCATGCTGGCGCAGATCCTGGGGGTCGGCGTCGGCGATTTTATCGAGGTCGAGGCGCTCGAGGGCGAGCGGCGCCGGCTGTCGATGCCGATTGTCGCCACCGTCAACGACGCTTCGGGCCTGAACGCCTACGCCGAGTTCAATGAGCTCAACCGGCTGTTGGGCGACGGCCCGCGGGCCAATGGCGCCCTCGTGGCGATCGACCCCGCGGCGAGCGACGCCATTTACCAAGACCTCAAAGACATCCCGGCGGTGGCGGGCGTGTCGATCAAACGCAACGCCCTGGAGAGCTTCCGCGGCACGATCGCCAAGAACATGCTCACCATGCGGGCGATCAACCTGATGTTCTCGATCATCATCGCGACCGGCGTGGTCTACAACGGCGCCCGCATCGCGCTGTCGGAGCGCAGCCGCGAGCTCGCCACGCTGCGCGTGATCGGCTTTACCCGCCAAGAGATCTCGGCCATCCTGTTGGGCGAGCTCGGCATCCTCACCCTGCTCGCCCTGCCGCTCGGCCTCGTGATGGGCTACGGCATGGCGGCTTTCCTGCTGTGGTTTCTGCAGCAGGAGGTGTTCCGGTTCCCGATGACGGTGGAGAACTCGACCTACGGCTTGGCCGCGAGTGTGGTGCTCGCCGCGTCGATCGCCTCGGCGTTGTTGGTCCGCAACCGGCTCGACCACTTGGATCTGATCGCGGTTCTCAAGTCGCGCGAGTGAATCGAATGCGGATTGCGAAAATCGGATTGCGGATTGCGAGCAACGAAACTCCACGACACGACTCAAAATCACTTTCCACCAGCCATTTGGTTTGTTCATGCTTGCCTTCATCCCGCATTCCGCAATCCCCAATCCGATTTCGTGAAAAACTGGCTCTCCATCTTCCTCGCCCTGGTGGGCGTCGCGTTGCTGGCCGGCATCGCTTACTCGTTCCGCCCCTCGGCGCACGAGGTCGATCTGGCCGTGGTCGAACGCCGCGGATTGCGTGTCACCGTCGACGAGGACGGCAAGACGCGCATCCGTGAGAAGTACGTCGTCTCGGCGCCCTTGGCCGGGCGGCTGCTGCGGATCGATCTCGACCCGGGCGACACGGTCGTACACGACCAGACGGTGCTGGCCACCATCGAGCCGCGCGACCCCGAGCTGCTCGACTCGCGATCGATCGCCCAGGCCGAGGCCCGCGTACGCGGCGCCGAGGCGGCGCTCAATCAGTCGGAACCGATGGTCCGCCAGGCCGAGATCGACCAGGCCGACGCCGAGGCCGACCTCGCGCGCATCCGCCGCGTGCGCGAGAAGGGGGGCGCCACCGAGGAGGCGGAGCTCGACGTGCAGGCGCGCTTCCAACGCGCGAGCGAGCAGCTCCGCTCGGCCCGCTACGCCGGCGAGATCGCCGCGTTCGAACTCGAGCAGGCCCGCGCCGCGCTGCTCCACTCACGACCCGACTCGGCCGGAACGGAGGCCGAGGACTGGACCTTCACGATCCGCTCGCCCGTGGACGGCCGCGTGCTGCGGGTGTTCCAGGAGAGCGCGGCGGTGGTCGGCGCCGGCGCCTCGCTGCTGGAGCTGGGGGACCCTACGGACCTGGAGGTCGAGATCGACGTGCTCTCGAGCGACGCCGTAAAGGTCTCGCCCGGCGACCGCGTGCTGCTGGAGCACTGGGGGGGCGACGCGCCGCTCATCGGCCGGGTGCGGCTGGTCGAGCCGGCCGGCTTCACCAAGATCTCCACACTCGGCGTCGAGGAGCAGCGGGTCTACGTGATCGTCGACCTCGACGCCCCGCCCGCCGAGCGCAAGGCGTTAGGCGACGGTTTTCGAGTCGAGGCCCGCATCGTCATCGACGAAGTGGAAGACGCGCTAGTGATCCCCGCCAGCGCGCTCTTCCGCACCGGCGAAGGGCTCGCCGTGTTCGTCGACGCCGAGGGCGTCGCCGAGCAGCGCACGGTCGAGGTCGGCCGGCACAACAGCCTGGAGGCGGAGGTTACCGCCGGGTTGTCGGAGGGCGAGTCGGTCGTCGTCCACCCGAGCGATCAGGTCGAGGACGGCGTGGCGATCCGCGAGCGCTAACAGAAATCCCCCTCCACCTTCAGGGGGAGGGGGCGCCCGGTACTCGGCTTCTGCATGGCCAAAAATAGTTGGAAAGCGCGCGGCGCGGGCGCGCCAGAACAGTTTTTCGCGCGCGACGCCAAGAAACGCGCCCGAAAAACGCAGCGGGGCGGCTTCGAATGAGGCCGTTGTCGCGAAGAACGCAAGCCGCGCCCGGCAATCATACCCCTGCGGCGCCCAATTATCTTTGTAGCGGCTGTTTCACCAAATTTCGACAATCGCTTTTGGGCCAAACGCGCGGAAGTCATTTTTAGGCCAACGCGATTTTGTTGTAGCTTGGGGCCTGGTCCCGACTTGCGCCGAGAAACGGGCGCCGCCGAATCGACGTAAGTCGCGCAAAACTATTCTTGGGCCAAGGTTTGAGTCGGTTTGGTGGAAGGGGAACCACGACGGAACGACGGAACGAAGGACGTCGGGAGAGGTCTCACGCGAAGACGTAAAGACGCTAAGGAACGGGGGGGTCGTCGCTAGTTCCCAGCAGGCCTGAAGGTCGGCAATAGCTCAGCCCAGGGCAACGCCCTGGGATCAAGCAGCCAGCAACCGACAAAGCCCTGCAGGGCGTGATAAGTAGGAGGCTTGTGTGCCACTGGCTACGCCAGTGCATGAGCCGGGAGTGGACCGCACCAGCGATTCTCACTGGCGTAGCCAGTGGCAAACAAGGTATACCCTACTTCGACAGTGCCACCCGCCGTAGAGCCAAGGGGCTGCGAGCAGGAGATGCTAGATTCATATGTAGCCTGCCGGCCCTACGTAGCCTGGGAAGCGGCGGATTACTTGCTATGCAGAGGAGTGAAGGTGCGAGGTGTTCCACCAGTTAATAAGAATTGGAAACATAACCCCTTAAGCAACCCCTTAAGTAACCCATTTGAAGATGCGTGCTTGAAAGCACGAAAGGCCCTAACGGCATGCCTGGCATCGCAAAACTAGCGTTAAGCAAAGGAGCAGAAATGCAAACAGGCGCCATCTTACGCGCTGTGGTAGTGGCGTATATGCTGTCAATCGGTGCATATAATGCATATTGCGATGACTCCGGTAGCCCTGAAGCTACGGAAGACGGGCTTTCGCGTTTGTACGATGCGGCTATGAGTAATTTCCGCGAAGGTGAGTACAGCAGGGCCAACAGCAAATGCACGTGGATGTTTATCAACGGGCAACGCTATGGTAGCGATGCTGATTACACCCGATTAGGGCCGGCATTAGCTTTGTGGGTAAAGCTGGCTTCCGTGTACCCGCCGGCTAAAGAGAGCATCTCGGAACTGCGGGGCAGTCTATCGGACAAGCTACTGAAAGGTTCGCTTGAGCCCGATGATGCTGAAGATGCATTCAGAGACCTGTTGCATTTAAATAGAGCGATAGGGCTGGAAAGTAACACCCTGAAGACATTCCGTGACTTGGACGCACGGCATGAGAGTACAGCGCGTGCTGTATATCCAATGGTACAAAATACTCTTGTGGCTGAAGGGGAATACGCCACATGCGCTAAGTACCTCAGTGTCGAAGATGCTGCGAGTATGGCAGTGAAAAAATACAAAACCATTGTAGAAGTGGCTGGCTATGAGTATGTTCTTGCAGAAATAGCAGAAAGAATGAAAGCGGAGGCTAATGAAGAACTGAAAAGCGATGTGCAGAATATTATAGATATTATCAGAAAAGGCGGCATGGCCAAGCCCGGGGATCTAATGGCGAAGGTAGCTAGTGTTATCAATAAAGATTTAGATACCCATTCCTTTGAAATAAAGGACGGGGTGTTGATGGGTGGCAGCAAAGGCCTTCCTTCAGCAGCGGAACTAGAGTGACTAGAGCTGGGTATCTCATTGCCGTGGACGCATACCCCGAGTTGAGGAAGTAGTTCTAGGCTATGTCCCAAAACGCGGGTGGCCCCGACAGCCACGAGCGTAAAGCTAGAGCCATCGGTGTCGGCCCGATCGAGTGGTTGTCGGGGTTGCGCAGCAACAAGAGGCTGGCCGGTTCGCCTCACGTTCGGAATGCTCGTAAAGTCTACCTTCGGACAGATCGTCAACACTTGACGATGCGAAGGGTTATGGAGGGGATCTTTACTACTCCGACACGCGGCGGGTGGCACTGTCGTACCTGTGTGCCACTGGCTGTGCCAGTGCCTGAATTATGACAGGTCTAGGCCGCGATTCTCACTGGCGTAGCCAGTGGCACACAAGGTATACCCAACCTCGACAGTGCCACCCGCCGCCAAACTATCTTTGGGCCAAGGTTTGAGTCGGTTCCCTAGTTATGGAACCACGAAGGCACGCAACTCCTGCCAGTATTGCCAGCAGGGCGATACTGGCGTGGCTGAACAGGTCGCCGTGGCTTGCGTAGAACGTGGGCACTCCGCTCGTGGGGACCTCGACAATCGTGAGACGCGGGCCGTCGGAAAAATAGTCCTGGCAAGCCAGGACCCGACCGTACGGGTCGGTCGCGATCGATAGGCCTTGGATCGTTGGCCGCACTAAGGAACAGCCGTTCTCCACGGCCCGGATTCTTGCTGGTCTGGCGTGAAAGCGCCTGATCGCCCTCCAGTCGGAGGAGGGGGCGAACAGGACATCGACTCCGCTTCGGCCTGCCTGGCGAATGTAAGCAGGGAAGTCGATGTCGTAGCAGATCACGTGGCCGGTGCGGACGCCATCGATGTTGGCGGCTGCGACGACCCCGTCTCCCTTCTTCAAATGCGTCTCGAGGCCAGGAACCAGGTTGGCTTTCAGGTAGTCGACCACGATCTGGCCGTCCGGTGAGATCCCCACGGTCTTGTTTTCGCTCAGCCCCGAAGCCGGGTGGCTGATAACAGACATGAACAGATAGACCTCGTTGCTCTTCGCGAATTCTTTGCCGCGTTCGATCAGCTCTTCTTCCTTGCCTCGCGGCGTCTCGGCGCTGCCCTCGGCCCACGCGATCACGCGGGCGCCCTCGTCCGCCGCCTCTTGGCTGAGGCGGAACAGGCCTTCGAGGTCTTCGAGTTGGTATGTCCTTAGGTCCCGATAGCTGTTGGCCTTTTCACTGATCATGGCTACGGGAAGGGTCTCTTCCTGGCTGCTGGCCAAGGCGAGCCGGGTTTCGCCGTAAGCCAGTACCAGCATCAAGGCGCCGAGTAAAAGGGAGCCTTCCTTCTTCACGCATTGCCAATCGCCGCCCGACTCCCAGATCTGGTTGAGCACCGCCGCGAACCAGTAGATCAGGAAGACGAGCCCCCCGGCGCCGGTGATGGAGACGATCTGGATGAGCGGCGGGTATTCGACCTGCGCGTCGGCGAGGCTGGGGACATACGCCAGCGTGAAGAAGCTGATCGTGACCATCGTCAACGGCCAGACGAGCGTGGCCGCGGCCCCCCGGAGCTTTCGGTAGAAGCACCCGTCGACCAAGAAGGGGAGGGCGCCCACGGCCGCCATCAGCAGACAAACGGTGTGAAACAGGCCGCCGCTGAGCGGCACGCCCAACCCGCTGAAAACGATCTCGTAGCAGGCCGACATCCCGATCCAGATCGTTAAGATCGAGAGCCACGGGCGTGCGCTGGTCCTGTGGTAGCGGATCAGAAATACGAATGCGAACCAGGAGCATATCGGGACCGTCACGCTGCCGTGCGAGAGCACGAACATCGTCAACCCGAGGGCGAGCCACAGGTGCGACCGGCGGAACAAGGCTTGGATTCGGTTCATGGGTTTGCCGTACCCGCCCGCTCTGTTCGGTGGGGCCAGCGATTATCTCCCTCTCCCACGCGGGGAGGGGATCTCGACTACTCCGACACGCGCCAGCGCGACCGGAAGAGCCAGACGATGACGCCCAGCAGCACTAGGTTGTAGGCGAGCGCCCAGCCGAGGTGGACGAAGAACGTCATCGGCTCGCCGATGGCTTGGCCCTGGCTCACCAGGCCGCCGTCGTCGCGTTTGATCACCAGCGGCAGCGCGGCCGACGCCGAGAAGGGGCTCGCGACGCCGAGCACCGCCACCCGCTCGGCCGCCGCTGGGCTGTAGAACGTGTCGGCGAAGAACCGCGCCGCGGCAGGCGCCAGGAACATCACGCCGATCAGTGCGTAGCTCGTGATTAGGCTCGTCGTGGTCTTGCGGAACAAGGCCGAGCAGACGAGCGAAGTCAAGCTCGTCGTCAGGCAAGCGAGCAGCACGATCAGAAAGTAGCCGAGCAGCGTGAGGATGTTCATCGGCGACTGCCAGTACGGCACCGGCATCAGGCAGGCCAAGGCGACCGGCCACATCAGGAACCCCGTGAGCACAGTCGACACCCGCAGGCCGCTGAGCAGTTTGCCCCAGAGCATCTGCCACGGCGTGATGAGGGTCACCAGCAGCAGGTCGAGCGTCTGCCGCTCGCGCTCGCTCGACACGCTGCCGGCCGAGAAGACGGGGCCCACGAGCATGTTGAACAGCAGCACGTAGGCCACGTACCACGGCGCCCACTGCGGGGCGACGAACAAGCAGACCGCCATCAGCGGGATGGCTAGCACCATCGAGATCTGGATCACCAGCCGCAGCATCAGCGTGCCTTGGCTGAAGATCTCGGAGCGCATCTCCTTGTCGTAGATCGGGTTGGCGCCCTCCTCGAGAAAGTCGTTCCGCTTGGGCGGCGCGAACAGCCGATCGGGGAAGCTCTCCCGGTCGATGTACAGGCCCACGGCCTCGGAAGCCTCGGTCTCGAGGTCGATCGCGTCGCGGCCGCCGGAGCCCAGGTCGCCCGGCTCGAGCAGCTTGCGGCAGGCGTCGCGCCACAGCACGGCAGAGACGCCGAGGCAGAAGATCGGCGCTAGCACCGTAGCCGACAGCAACCGCAGGTCGCTGTTCTGGCCGAGCAGATTCCACAAGAGCACGGCGCCCATCGCCAGCGGCAGGATCATCAGGTACGACACGACGAGCGACGAGCTGGTGCGGCCGAAGTAGCTGCTCGCCCACAGGCTGATAACGCCAAACAACCCGACCGAGGCGATCATCCCCACGTAGGCCGCCCCCACTTCGTAGGGCGACACGCCGCCCAGCGGCAGGCAGAGCATCACAATCGGCAGCGAGCAGACCATCAGCACGCCGAGGTGCGCAAGGGCGGCGAACAGCTTGCCGAGCACGATGGCGCCAGGCTTGAGCGGGCTGGCGATCAGCATCTCGAAGCTGTCGCGTTCCTTCTCACCAGTGATCGCCCCGGCGGCAAAGCTCGGCGCCATGAGGGACGCGAGCAGGTACTGCCCCAAAAAGAAAAGCCCGACGAGCCGCTTGGCTTCCTCGGGCTGCGCCATATCGAGCACCTGACTCTGCGGCCAGGCGAGCAAGACGAAGGCCCCGAGCAATCCCACGTAAGCCGCCAGCAGCCAAAACGCCCGCGGTCGGCGGAGGTTCGAGAGCAGCTCGTGCTGCAGAACGGGGTTTTGAGTGAGGTACACGAGGGGCTAGGGGCTAGGGGCTAGGGGCTAGGGGCTAGGGGCTAGGGGCTAGGGGCTAGGGGCTAGGGGCTAGGGGCTAGGGGCTAGAAAGCAGCTCTTAGAGCCGCTTTTGCAGGGAGCGTCTTAAGCCTCCAAGCATCCGGCTCTCTTTTTCGCATTGCTCCATAATCTCAGCAAGCTGGTCTGCAGAGACGTACCTGAGTTCTCTTGAAATCAATAACTGAGTTTCCAGTTCCGCAAGTGACCCGCTAGCAATGGAAAGGTGCCGCAAGAAATCACGTGTCGACTCCCGAGCATGGCCTTCAGCGATATTCGATGGAAGCGAAACCGCACATCGACGCATTTGGCTGGTCAGGCCAAACTGCTCCGTCTTAGGATACTCAGCCGTCAAATCGTAAACACTTAGCGAAATTCGAAACCCAAGCTTCCACACCTTGAGGTCACGGTAACTTTCAACATCAGCCATACCTTCTTTCCCCTAGCCTCTACCCCCTAACTCCTAGCCCCTCAATACGAGCGCGGCCGCACGGTGCCTTGCACGCGGCTCGGCAGGCCCATGAGGCGCAAGAAGCCCTCGGCGTCGGTTTGGTCGTAGCTGCCGCCGCCTTCCATGCTCGCCACCTCGGCGTCGTACAGGCTCTTCTCAGCGGTGCGGCCGTGGATCTCGAGGTTGCCCTTGTAGAGGCCGAGTTTTACCTCGCCGGTGACCGGCTTCTGGGCTTCTTTGATAAAAGCGAGCAGGGCGTCCATCTTCGGCGTGTACCAGAAGCCGTAGTAGACCATTTCGGCCACGACGGGCGAGAGCTGGTCGCGCAGGTGCACCAGATCGCGGTCGAGCGTGAGCTGCTCGAGGTGCAGGTGGGCGTGGTAGAGGGCCGTCATGCCGGGGGCCTCGTACACGCCGCGGCTCTTCATGCCGACGAAGCGGTTCTCGACGATGTCGATCCGCCCCACACCGTTGCGGCCGGCGATCGTGTTGAGCGTCTCGATCACGTCGAGCGCGCCGAGCTTCTTGCCGTTCACGCTGACCGGCATGCCGCTCTCGAAACCGATCGTGACTTCCTCGGTCGCGTCGGGCGCGTCTTGGGGCGAAACGCCCATGCCAAAGTCGACCATCCCCACGCCGTTGTTGTCGACCTCTTCGAGCTCGCCCGCCTCGTAGCTGATGTGCAGGCAGTTCTCGTCGGAGCTGTACGGCTTGGCGGCCGACGCCTTGACCGGGATCTTCTTGATATCGCAGTACTCGATCAGCTCGGTGCGACCGGGGAAGCTGTTGCGGAACGACTCCATCCGCCACGGCGCGATGATCTTCACATTCGGGTCGAGCGCCTCGGCCGCAAGCTGGAAGCGGCACTGGTCGTTCCCCTTGCCCGTGGCGCCGTGCGCGAACGCCTCGGCGCCGACCTCGCGGGCCACCTCGAGGCACGCCTTGGAGATGATCGGCCGGGCGATCGAGGTGCCTAGGAGGTAGATCCCTTCGTACTTCGCCTGCCACTGCAGTGTGGGAAAGGCGAAGTCGCGGCACATCTCCTCGCGCACGTCGACGATGCGGGCGCTCTTCGAGCCGCAGTCGTGGGCCTTCTGCAGGATCGCCTCGCGGTCTTCGCACGGCTGGCCGACGTCGACATAGACGCAGTGGCAGTCGTAGCCCTCGTCTTGGAGCCAACCGAGGATCACGGAAGTGTCGAGGCCGCCGGAGTAGGCGAGAACGCAGCTGGGCATGGGGGAGACCGCAAAAATTAGTTGGTGGGAGCCTGAAACAGGGTTAGTCTGAGGACCTGCGATTCTCGCCGCCGTGCCGAGCCATGGCAAGCGCTGGCGTGAACCTCCCCATAGGCCCGCGTGTGGGCCGACGGCTCCTCAAATCCTCAAATCCTCAAAGGCAAGGATTTTCGCAATGCGCTGCCACGCTGCTCTGGTCTGCCTGCTGTCGTTCGGCTCGGTTTTGGACGCCTCGGGCCAGGGGGACGGCGCCCCCCGAGAGAGCTCTGCGGCGAGTGACTGGACGGAAAGATTGCTCTATTGATCCGCGGAGATCTGTATGAAACTGCTGGGCGACTAAGACCAATCAGGAGAACCCGCATGCGACCGCTCCCTTGCCTCCTCGCAACGCCCCTCGTGCCCGCCGCTCGCTTGGTCACGCCGCCGGCGATCGCGTTGCTCATCCAACTGGCATGTTTCAGCGGGGCGAGGGCTGAGGTCGACACGGGGGCGGCGTCTCCCTACGCGTTGATCGAGGCAAACGTCATCGACGGCGAGACGGGTCGGCCGATCGAGCGTTTTAGCTATCTGGCCGGGACGGGGCGTGACGACCTCGGCGCTTGGCGATGGCAAGCGCACACGCTCAACGACGCCGCCGACGGCCATCTCGCATGGCCCGGCCGTGATCGGCGTGGCCGCTTCCAGCGTGGTTACAACGTGCAGGCGATCCGCGTCGAGGCGCCTGGCTACCGGCCGTTCGTCTCGCGGACGATCGCCTGCAGCGGCAAGCCTCGCTACCCGGAGGACGCCCTCGTCGTCACTCCCGGCGAGCCGGCGCGGATGACCTTCCGACTGACGCCCGATCGGGGCGTCGTGGCCCGGGTCGTCACGCCAGGGGGCGCCCCCGCCGCGGGCGCCCAGGTTGGCATGGCGATCCAGGCGCGGCCTATCGGGATCAACCAGGGGAGGCTGTTCCGCCAACCGCTGCCGGCCACTCCGTCTCGCCGCGACCTGTGGGAACGGGCCGAGATGACGACCGCCGACACTCGGGGCCACTTTCAACTGCGGGACGAGGCGTCGCCGGCGATGATCGTGGCGGCCCACCCGGAGGGCTTCGCCGCGGTCTGGCTGGAAGACTTCAAACAGTTCGAAGACGAGGGGCTGATCCGACTGGCGTCGTGGGGCGCGATCGATGGCGAATTGGCCTGGCAGGCGGAACGCTCGGGCGTCGCCATCGGGCTCACGGCCTCGCCTTGGCTCGACGTTGTGCGGATGGGCGCCCGTCCGGTAACCGATGCGGGGGGACGTTTTCGCGTCGAGCACGTCCCTCCTAGCCGTGTCCACGCCATGGCTCCTGGCCTTTACCCGCAGGAGCACTTTACCGTCACGCCCGGCGAGCCGACCCGTTTTGTCATGGCGCGGCCGCGGCCGGTGACCGGCAGACTCGTCGGGCTGGAGGACTACGAGGGTGTTTATCTCGATTACGCCCCCAAATCACCGAGCGTGAGCGGCCCCGTTGGCGACTACCAGCGTTTCGAGACCTACAGCGCGTTCGTCTACTCGCCGCAGGGCAAGGCGTATCAGGGCACGCGCGTTCCGGTCGCGGCCAACGGATCGTTCACGATCGAGGCGATCCCACCGATGTGGGGACAGTTTACCGTTCGTCGAAACAGCGAAGCCGGACCGATGGAAAGGGTCAGCGGCAGACAGTTCTCGATCCCCACCGAAACCGGCGCCCCGTCCGCTGAGCCCTACGACCTGGGGGAGGTTCGCTTGTGGCCGAGAACGCCTTCTCGGTGAAAGTGGCGTTCCTGCGAGAAGGACGGGCGAGAAAATCGTGCAGCCGGTCGATTCGGCGGTAGGGGGATTCGTTCTCATAAACTCCGCCTCGTGGCGAGAAATCCGCCTCCGCGGCGGTGTCTCTTCTATGACTCCTCGCGACTGACGCCCCAACGAGCGGCTGACAACCCCCCAAGTGCATGCCACCGCCGCCCGACGAGCAGCTGATCGCCCGGATGCTCGACGAGCATGGATCGGCCCTTGCGCTGTACGCCGCACAGTGGACCGACGAGCCGGACGACTGCGTGCAGGAGGCGCTGATCGAGCTGGCCCGCCAGGGGGCGGCGCCCGAATCGCCGGTGGCTTGGTTGTTTCGGGTCACGAAGCGGCGGGCGCTCAACGCTGCCCGCGGCGCCCGGCGGCGTCGCGACCGCGAGGAGCGCTCGCTCCGCGACCGGCTGCGGCCGACCGGCGAGGGCGGATGCGCAGCGGCGAGGGGCGTCGAAGCGGCCGACTTGATTGAAAAACTGCCGGGCGACCTGCGCGAGATCATCGTGCTGCGTGTGTGGGGCGGCCTGACGTTCGCCGAGATCGGCCGCACGGTCGGCGTCGCGACGGCCACCGCCCAGCGGCGTTACGAACAAGCGTTACTGCAACTCCAACAACGACTCGGCAAGCCATGTCCGACCGAATGAACCACGACTCTTCTGAAGAGATTGAACACTTGCTTGCGAGCGCCGCGCCCGCGCCGATTGTCGTCGACCGCGACCGGCTGATGTTCGAGGCGGGTCGGGCGGCCGGTCTGGCCGAGGCGAGCCGGCCGACCGTGCTGCGCAACCGGGCGTGGCCCGCGGCGACGCTCGTCGCGACGGCGGCTTGCCTGGCGGTCATGCTCACGCCAACGGCGCCCCCACCGCAGCGGGCGCCCGAGGCTGTGGTCGCCACAGCAGCGGATGTGGCAGCCGAACTCGAACAAGAGGTTACGCCCAGCCCCGCGCCGACGGCTTGGCGGAACGACTTCGCCACGTTGCGGCGTTCGCGGCTAATGGTTTCTCCCGCCACGCTCCACGCCCTGGAGTACAGCCAGCCGACCCACGCCGTCTCGACGCCCCCAAAGCCAGTAACGGCGTACGAGTTGATGAAATCGCTGCAGGAAGAGACGGGCGATTCGAAAGCCCGCGCCGACGACGCCGAAGCCCGCCGACGCAAGACCCATCGCCTCACCGAGGAGCCGATCGTATGAGACCCGCCCGATACATTTCGCTGCTTTGCCTGTCGGTCTGCCTAGTGGCGTGCCCCGCCTGGGGGGGCGTCGAGTTCGAGGAGGACGATGACAGAGTCGCCCACTACCGACTGACCGTCAGCCCGGCGGCGGAGACCATGGCGCCACGCTTGGTGACCCCGGTGCTGGAGACTGTTGCCGGCAACGCGGCGCTGCACTACTACCGGCTGCACACATTTGATTCGGTGGACGCTACCTCCAAGAGCGGCCGCGATCTTTACGGAGAGGCCTTTGATGGTTGGTACTCTTTGCGGGGCACACCGATTGAAAAGCTGCCGCTCGATGACATGAGGGTGGCGGCAAGCTGGTTTGAGCAATCGGTGCGAGCTTTCCTCGAGCCCGCCGCCCGCTGCCGCGAGTGCGTGTGGGGCGTCGATCAAGCCTCTCTCAGGGGAGAGGAAACGATTCAGTACATGCTTCCCGAACTCCAATACCAACGCGGCGCGGCCCGCTTACTCGCAATCCAGACACGGCTGGCGATCGCTGAGGGGCGATATGACGACGCGGTCCGTTTGCTCCGCATCGGTTTCCACATGGCCCGCGACACGGGCGATGCGCCGTTTATCGTCTGCGGCCTCGTTGGCGGGGCGATCGCAGGCATCAACTTCGACGCAGCGACCGAGCTGATCGCTGCTCCCGATTCACCGAACCTCTACTGGGCGCTCAGCGAGCTGCCCGACCCGCTCGTGCCAATGCGGGAGACAATGCGGTTCGGGCTGACCCTCGGCCCGCGGGTGCTGCCGCTTATTGAGAACGCCGAGACCGCCGTGCGGGCGCCGGAGGAGTGGAACCGTCTGTTCCGCGAGGCGTGTGTCACGCTCGTCAGCGTGTCGGGCGAGGGGCTCTTTCGGCGGCCGCTGGAAGAGTTCTCTCCGCTCTTGGCCGGCACGGCGGGCTACACCCACGCGAAGCGTCGGCTCGTCGACTGGGGGTTCGACGCCAATCGGGTCGAGGCGATGCCGATCGGCCAGGTGATCGCCATCTACTCGGCCAGGGTTTACCAGCGGCTCGCCGACGCGGCGCTCAAGCCGTGGCTCGTCCCGTCGAGCGAGGCGCTGCCGCTTGCCAGGGCGGCCGAGGAGTTGCTCTACAACTGCACTCAGCCTGATAACCCCGACCGCGAGGTGCTGCCTGTCGCCTCTCTCTTGCTGCCCGCTTCGACGGCGGCCAGAACGGTCGAAGTGCGAACCGCGCGTCGGCTGGCGGTGCTGCGGCTGATCGAGGCGCTCAGGATGCACGCCGCCGAAACCGGCTCGCTGCCCGACTCGCTCGACGAGGTAAGCGTGGTCCCGGTTCCCGAGAACCCCGCCACCGGCGAGCCGTTCGACTACCAACTGAGTGAGGGCTCGGCAGTCATCTCGGTCGAGGAGTACGGCGGTTATGGAGCTCCGGCGGAAGAGTACACGATCACGCTGCGGGAGTGATCGCGTTGGTCCGCAAGAAACCCTTAGGCGCCGGAGGGCGTCAGCCAAGCTCGCTTCATCGCATTTATTCAATTCTCTTCGTACTACGGAAGTGATCTCACCATGCGAATCATCCCACTCGCCCTGTTGCTGATCGTTACGGCCGGCGCGGCCCAGGCAGAATCGTCCCTTGAATCACTCGTCGACCAAGAGACGCTGCTCGTCGCCCGCGTCCAACTGGGCGACAAGCCACGGGCCGCCGCCGAGCGGATGCTCGCCCTCTCGGACGTCGGCGACCGCACCGGTGGACACGCTCTAACGTCGTTGTTGCAGCCGCTCGAGAAACTCCACGCCGCCGGCGGCGAGCGGGCCACGGTGCTTTTCCGTGCCGGCGAGTTTCTCTTGGGCGACGGTCCCGTGGTGCTGGTTGAACTCGGCGAGGGACGCGACCCCGCCCTCAGCGGGACGGCGGTGCGCGAGGCCTTGTGGCCGCACGCCTCAGACATATCCATTTCGGTCGTCGGGACGAACGCGGTGCTGCTCGGCCCCAAAGAAAAAATCGAGTCCTACCGCGATCTCCGTCCCGTCCAGCGCGACGACCTCCTCGGCCCGCTCCGCATGGCGGACGACGGGCTGCTGACGGTGGTTGTGGCGCCCGGCAAGGACAATCGCCGCGTGCTGCGTGAGCTGATGCCGCCGCTCCCCTCGCCGTTCGACACGTTGACGGGTGACCTGCTCGCCGACGACGTGACGCACGCCATCGGCCGGGTGACCTCGGCGCCGCTCGGCGTCGAGGCCCGCATTGCGACCCGCGGCCAAGCCGCCGCCAACGCGATCCACGGCGCGGCCGACGCGTTGCTCGTGGTCGCCTCCGATTGGCTGGCGAGCAAACTTCCGGAGGCAGCGGACGACGCCCGCGGCGCGATCGACGCCCTCCGCCCGGAGGCCTCCGAAGAGGGCGTCGTGGCGTCAATCTCTGAGAACGACGCCGCCGCGGCCAAGTTCGCCGGCTGGCTGGTCAAGTATTATGGCGCCAACGGCGACCGTTATCGACGCATGAACACAATGAAACAGATCAACCTAACGTTCCACAATTTCTACGATGTGAACGGCTGCTTTCCCACGGTCGACGCGGTCCGCTCGGAAGGGGGCGAGCCGCTCCTCAGCTGGCGTGTGGCGGTTTTGCCCTACCTCGGAGAGGAGAAACTCTACCAGCGGTTCCGGCTCGACGAGCCGTGGGACAGCGAGCACAACCTGGCGCTGCTGAAAGAAACGCCGCCCGTCTTCGCCGAGCCTGGCCGCCCCGACCTCACGGCTGAGGGGCTCACCTGTATCCAGGTCGCCGACGGCGAGGGCGCACCGCTTAGGACCGACCCGACACGACCCACGCTCAAAACCAACGCGGGAGGGGGTCTGTCGGTCTACTTTACCGAAGGCCCCAAGTTCCCGACTTTCACCGATGGCACGGCGCACACGTTGCTCACCGTCGAAACGGCGCCCGAACACGCCGTGCCGTGGACCAAGCCGCAGGACTGGGAGTTCGACCCCGCCGACCCGATCGCCAAACTGCGCCGCCCGTTGCGCGAGGCGTTCGTCTCGGGCTACACCGACGGCAGCGCCCGGGCGACCCTGCTGACGATCGATCCGGAGGAGTTCAAGAAGGTGCTCACCCACCAGGGCGAGGAACATATCGATCGCAAGAAGTGGTGAGCGTAGTCAGGGGAATTCTGGGCGAACGAGGGTGTTGGGGGGAGGTTTCTTCCGCGGCAGTTCAGTCGCCAGCCGTTTCCCCCACCGGGGCCGACGGGTACATTTCCCCGTAGGCGCCCCGGACGCAGGAGGCTGCCCCGCCACAGCCCCCACACACGGCCCTCGATGAAAGACACCGGAAAGACGCCGAAGAAGCCGGTGCTTGGCTGGCGCGAGGTGGTCTCGCTGCCGGGTCTGGGCGTGAAACGGATCAAGGCGAAGATCGACTCCGGCGCTCGCACCTCGTCGCTCCACGCGTTCGACATCGAGCTGTACGAGCGTGACGGCGAGCCGTGGGTGCGGTTCACCGTTCACCCAGCTCAGCGGAGCGAGGCGGTGACAATCGAGTGCGATTGTCCGATCCACGAGCAGCGGTCGGTGCGTAGTTCCTCGGGGCACGAGAGCGTGCGCCCGGTGATTGTGGCCGAGCTCGACCTCTACGGCCGCCGCTATCCGATCGAGCTCACGCTGGCCAATCGCGACGAGATGGGTTTCCGCATGCTGCTCGGTCGCGAGGCTTTGCGGGGCAGGTTTCTGATCGACCCGGACGACTCGTTCGCCGCCCGCCGCCACGCGAGAAAGCGTCGCGCCCGGCGAAGCGTCCAGCCCCCCAGCGCCCCGGGCTCTCCCGGCGCGTCGGGCGACCCCACGTAACGCACAACTCCCCCCCAGGCGGCCCCCCCGATGAAACTCTGCATTCTTTCGCGCAACGCGAACTGTTACAGCACGCGCCGCTTGCGTGAGGCGGCCGAGCGACGCGGCCACGAGACCCGCGTGCTCGACACGCTCAAGTTCTCGATCGATCTGGAGGAGGGCGACCCCGACCTCTACTACCGCTCGAAAAGCTTAGCCCACTATGACGCGGTGCTGCCGCGCATCGGCTCGTCGATCACCTACTACGGCACGGCGGTGGTGCGGCAGTTCGAGCAGATGGACGTGTTCTGCGCGAACTCGTCGATGGCGATCGCCAACTCGCGCGACAAGCTGCGTTGCCTGCAAGTGCTGAGCCGGCACCAGCTGGGCATCCCGCCGACCACGTTCGTCCGCGACCGCAAGGACATCCTGGCGGCGATCGAGCGGGTGGGCGGCGCGCCGGTCGTCATCAAGCTGATCGAGGGCACGCAGGGCGTGGGCGTCATCCTCGCCGACTCGGTCAAGGTGGCCGAGGCGATCATCGAGACCCTCAACAGCACGCAGCAGAACGTGCTCGTGCAGAAGTTCGTCGCCGAGAGCCGCGGCCGCGACGTGCGGGCCTTGGTCGTCGGCGACCGCGTCGTGGCCGCCATGCGGCGCGTGGCCCAGGGCAACGAGTTCCGCAGCAACGTCCACCGCGGCGGGCTCACCGAGCCGGTCGAGCTCGACGAGAAGATGGCCGAGACCGCCGTGCGGGCCGCGCAAGTGATGGGCCTCCGTGTGGCCGGCGTCGACATGCTCGAAGCCAACGACGGGCCGCAGGTCATGGAGGTTAACTCCTCGCCCGGCTTGCAGGGGATCGAGGAGTGCTCGCAGCTCGACATCGCCGGGGCGATCGTCGATTACATCGCCGCCCAGGTCAACTTCGCCGAGGTCGACATCCGCCAGCGGCTCACCGTGAGCCGCGGCTACGGCGTCACGGAGCTGCACATCCCCGAGGGCTCGGACTACGTCGGCAAGACGATCGACGAGTCGGGCCTGCCGGACCGCGACATCAACGTGCTCACCCTCTACCGCGGCACGAGCGTGATCCCCAACCCGCGGCTCAAGAGGTCGCTTGAGCCGGGCGACCGGCTGCTCTGCTTCGGCAAGCTCGAGGCGATGCGCGAGCTGATCCCCGAAAAGATCCGCAAGAAGCGTCGCCCGAAGATCAAGGAGCTGCCCGAAAACGACTGGGTGGAGGAAGCGGCTGTGAGCGACGCGACCAATTGAGTCCGGCCACGGTTTGAACGAAGCAAGCGACGCACCGCCGGCTCACGAACCCCAGTTCAGTCGATCCCGCCCGGATCGTCCTGCCCCTTGGCGCCCGATTCTAAGTAAGCGGTCAGCATGATCTGCGCCGCCAGGGCGTCGAGCCGCGCCTTGCGGCGCTTGCTGGTGAGGCCGGCAGCGAGCAGCACCTCCTCGGCCTGCGCCGAGGTGTACCGCTCGTCGAAGAACTCGTGCGGCACGCCCGTCTCGTCGGTGAGCCAATTAGCGAACCGCCGCGCCTCCTGCGACTTCTGGCTCTCGCCGCCGTCGAGGTGGACCGGCAGGCCGACAACCCAACGCACCAGCCGCTCCTCCTGGGCCAACTGCTTGAAGTACTTCGCGTCGAGCGCCTCGCTGCGGCGGTTGTAGTTCTCCAGCGGCGAGGCCATGCGCACCTCGAGGTCGCCGATCGCGACGCCGATGCGCACCGTGCCGTAGTCGATCCCCGCGATGCGGCCACGCTGGGGCAGGGCAGGGGGGGCCGGATTGTCGGAAGAGGCTTCGTTCATATTTCTTCGTCCCGCCTCCCCCTCGTGGGGAGGGGAGGAAATTCTAAAGGTGCTCGTCCCAGCCCATCTCGCCGAGCCGCTTCACGACCTCGCGGATCGCTTCCTCGTCGTGCTTGTTCGCCACGAGCGTGGCGTCGGGCGTGTGGACCACGATCGTGTCCTTCAGGCCGAGCGTCACGACCAAGTGGTCGTCGGTCGATCGCACGATGGTCCCTTCGGTGCGGACGCCCAGATGCTTGCCGACGATCGTGTTCCCCTCGGCGTCCTCGCCCAGGCGGCGCGGCAGCGACTGCCAGCCACCCAGGTCGTCCCACTCGAACGGCGCCTCGACGACGGCCACGTCCGTGGCGTGCTCCATGACGGCGTAGTCGACGCTGATCCCCTCGATCGCGGCAAACTCACGGTCGAACACCGCCTCGTGGTCGGCCGTGCCCCAGGCGTCGACGATCTTCTCGAGGTGCGCGAGCATCTTCGGCTGGCGCTCGCCGAGGGCGTCGAGGATCGTTTTCGCTTTCCAGACGAAGATGCCGCTGTTCCAATAGAAGTCGCCGCCCGCAACGTACTCAGCCGCCTTCTCTGCGTTGGGCTTTTCGACGAAACGTTCGACCTGGTACGCCGGGGCGTCTCCGACGGCGCCTTTCAGCGGGGCGGCTCTTTGGATGTAACCAAAAATCTCGGCCGGGTAGGTCGGTTTGATGCCGAACGTGACGATGCGGCCAGGGCTCTCGTCGACGAGCCGCTCGGCTTGGCGGGCGGCGGCCTGGAAAGCCGCGGTGTCGGGGATCACGTGGTCGGCGGGGCAGACGAGCATCGTCGCGTCCGGATCGCCCGAGACGCGCGTCACCAGCAAGGCCGCCAAGCCGATGCAAGGCGCCGTGTCGCGTTTGCACGGCTCGCCGACGACCGAGGCGGCCGGCAGGTTGGGCAGCTGCTCACGCACGGCGTCCACGAGCCGGCGGTTGGTCACGACCATCCGCCGCTCAGGTGGCGCTAGCTCGCCGAACCGATCAGCCGTCTGGGCGATCATCGACCGGTCCCCCACGAGCGTGAGGAGTTGCTTAGGCGTAGCGGCCCGGCTGGCGGGCCAGAAGCGGGTGCCGGAGCCGCCGGCCATGATGATCGCGTGGAGCATTTCGATGGAGATATGCGGAAGGCGTGGGGGAATAGAGCGTCGCCGAATCCTAGCTTGCGGCGGCCGCGTTGTCGGGGGTCAGCGCCTTGGCGAGCAGCTTGGCGGCCGCCCCGGGGTCTGCGGCCTGTGCGACCGCGGCGCTGACGGCGACTCGGCTGCAGCCCGTTTGGAGCACCTGCGGAAGGTTCGCGGCGTCGACCCCGCCAATGGCGAAGGCGGGCAGGCGGACTTCGGCGGCCACCTGCTCGAGGAATGCCAGCCCCGCGAACGCGTCGAACGACTTGGTTTGTGACGGGAACGTCGGGCCGCAGCCGATGTAGTCGGCGCCGTCGAGCACCGCCGCGCGGGCCTGCTCGATCGTGTGGGTAGAGACCCCCACCAAGGCGTTGGGTCCGACAATCGTGCGTGCCTCTTTGACGCCGAGCTCTGTCTGCCCCACATGAACCCCGTCGGCACGAGCGAGCGTCGCCAGGTCGGGCCGGTCGTTCACAATCGCCAGCACGCCCGCCTGCCGCGTGAGTGCGACCAAGGCCCGGGCGCGGGCCAGGAGCGTGCGATCGTCAGCCTGCTTGTCGCGCAGCTGCAGGGCTTGAGCTCCACCGGCCATGAGGGCGACGACCAGACTCTCGAATTCCCTAGCGTCGCCACACGCCCCCACCAGCACGTACAGCCGCACGCCGTCGAACCGCTCGATCGCTGAGCGGGTCGCGGCTAAAGCCTTCTCTAGGGTGTAAGACTCGTAGCGGAGCGTCTCGAAACGGCCGGCAACGTCTGCGCCGCCTATCTTGCTGTACTCTTCGAGGCTGCGGAGCGACTGCTGCACGCGTTTGAGGCTCGCCAGAGCCACCATCCATGCGTCGCCGCGCTGGCCCTCGGCCTCGGTCGAGATCGAGGCGCCGACATCACGCTGTGTCTCACGCGCCTTAACGAGAGAATCGCCGGGCAAACCGCTGCTAGCATCGGCGAGCTCGTGGCGGAGCCGCTTGGCGAAAGCCGTGAGCAAGCCATCGTCCAGGACGAAGCGGGCGTAATCTTCCACCACCCGCAGCCCTTCAGCAGCACGATTCAACGAGGCGTCGATCGCCCTAAGGGCGCCAACCGAGTCGGGATTCGTAGGGGAATGGTCGCTCATCTCTAAGAGCCGGCTAGACACCTGGTCCGACGGGGCTGCCAAACTGCGGGGCGGCATGCCAAATCGGCGTTTCAAGGAAAAATGGGATCGGCGACGATTGGCTCGCCGTGTGCCGATCCGGAATACGGTTATCCGATCTCAGCAGGCGCCGCCGCAGGACTCCGCAGGCGACGTAAGCCTAGATGATAGCAGCGTTTGTCTTGTGGCGCACCTGGGGTGGCGATACACTCCGCGCGGTAGCTCGTCGCTGTCCTCGCCGCTCTTAGTTCGGAGTGGGCGCCGCGAGTGGCCCCAAGATTGCACTAGTTATTCACTTTCAGCGCTCCAGTCACACCAATCGTGCCGACACCACGCCGCACCAAACGCCGTTCGCACTGGGCCGCCTACCTGTGGCCCGGGCTCGCCCACTTGTGGCACAGCGGGGCTTGGGCCGGTCTGGCGCTAGCGGTAGGATTCGGGGTGCTGCTGAATTTGCTGATTATTTCGACTTGGGTTTGGCCTGCATGGCTCGAGCCACGACTTAAGCTTGGGTGTGGACTCATCGTTGGTCTGTTGTGGGTCGCCGCTCTGTGGGAGACCCGCGGCGAATTGCGGCGAGTCGCCCAGCGACGTGAGGCCGAAGAATCGGGTGTGCCAACGCCCGAAGACACCCGGCAGGTAGCGCGTCAGGCGGAGCTTGACGACTTGCTTTGCGAGTCGCAAAAGCGCTACTTACGGGGCGACTGGTTGGCGGCATTGTCCGCCGTTGACCGGCTGCTCCACGCCGACCGTCACGACGTTGAGGCCCAGCTGCTGCGGGCATCGGTGTTGCGGCGCGTCGGACGGGACGAAGAGGCGAAACGACAACTCCAACACACCAGCCGATTCGACGACGCCCAGCAGTGGGCGTTCGAGATCGGCCGAGAGCTCGAGCGGCTCGAGGAATCAACCAGCGACCCCCAAGAAATTGAATCGTCGGCCGGGCCAGCCCTCGCGACCGACGAAACCTCGATCGAGACTCCCGAGACCGTCCAACTCACTACCGAGACCCGACACCAGCTGAGGATCGTGGGCGCCGAGCCCGCCCCTCGAAAAGAACCACCGCCACGCGGCGCCGAAGCCGCCTGACGACCCACAAGGCCGTTCGACAAGCCGATTCGTGGTTGCCGAACGACCAAAAGCCTAGAATAGAAGAAACCACGGCCGCCCTCGTCGCGTAAAGAACGCACCGCGTCCTTTTCGCTTGCGAGAACGATCGCCTCCGACAGAGAAGCCCCGGAAAGGCAACCATGTACGAACGATTCACCGACCGCGCCCGCAAGGTGATGCAGCTCGCCAATCAGGAGGCGCAGCGCTTCAACCACGAGTACATCGGCACCGAGCACGTGCTGCTGGGCCTCATCAAAGAGGGCAGCGGCGTCGCGGCCAACGTGCTGAAGAACCTCGACGTCGATCTCCGCAAGATCCGCCTCGAGGTCGAGAAGCTCGTCCAGAGCGGCCCCGACATGGTCACGATGGGCAAACTGCCCCAGACCCCGCGGGCCAAGAAGGTCATCGAGTACTCGATGGAAGAGGCCCGCAACCTCAACCACAACTACGTCGGCACCGAGCACATCCTGCTCGGCCTGCTGCGTGAGCAAGAGGGCGTCGCCGCCCAGGTGCTCATGAACCTCGGTCTCAAGCTCGAGGAGGTCCGCGAGGAAGTCCTCAACCTTCTCGGCCACGGCATCGAGGGCGGCGAGGGAACCGAACGCGGCGGGCGTGGCGGCGCCACGGCCGAGGACGACGAAGATTCGGGCGAGCGCAGCGGCCGCAAGGGCTCGCGCAGCAAGACCCCGGCGCTCGACAGCTTCGGCCGCGACCTCACCGAGCTCGCCAAGCAGAAGAAGCTCGACCCGGTGATCGGCCGCGCCAAGGAGATCGAACGCGCGATCCAGGTCCTCTGCCGCCGCACAAAGAACAACCCGGTTCTGCTCGGCGAGGCGGGCGTCGGCAAGACCGCCATCGTGGAGGGCTTCGCCCAACGCGTCGTCGATGGCGACGTCCCCGAGTTGCTGCTCGAGCGCCGCATCGTGGTCCTTGACCTGGCGATGATGGTCGCCGGCACCAAGTACCGCGGCCAGTTCGAGGAGCGGATCAAGGCGGTGATGAACGAGGTCCGCCGCGCCAAGAACACGATCCTGTTCATCGACGAGCTGCACACCCTGGTCGGCGCCGGCGGCGCCGAGGGCGCGATCGACGCGAGCAACGTGCTCAAACCGGCCTTGGCCCGCGGCGAGATCCAGTGCATCGGCGCCACGACGCTCGACGAGTACCGCAAGTACATCGAGAAGGACTCGGCCCTGGCCCGTCGCTTCCAAGAGGTGATGGTCGAGCCCACGAGCCCGGAAGACACCAAGGAGATCCTCAAGGGCCTCCGCGACCGTTACGAGGAGCACCACCGGGTGCAGATCACGGACGACGCGATCGACTCGGCCGTGGAGTTCTCCGACCGCTACATCACCGGCCGCTGCCTGCCCGACAAGGCGATCGACGTGATCGACGAGGCGGGCGCCCGGGTGCGGCTCAAGTCGATGTCCAAGCCGCCGAACCTCAAGGACCTCGACGACGAGGTCGAGGCGCTCAACCGCGACAAGGAAGAGGCGGTCGCCAATCAAGACTTCGAGAAGGCCGCCGCCCTGCGCGACCAGGCCGACAAGCTCAAGAAGAAGAAGCAGACCATCACCAAGGAGTGGCGCGAAAAGTCGCGTGAGAATGGCGGCGTCGTCGACGAAGACGTCATCGCCGAGGTGGTCTCGAAGATGACCGGCATCCCGCTCACGCGGATGAGCACCGAGGACTCCCTGCGCCTGATGCGCATGGAGGAGGAGCTCCACAAGAAGGTCATCAGCCAGGACGAGGCGATCAAGGCGATCGCCCGCGCCGTGCGTCGCAGCCGCAGCGGCCTGCAAGACCCGAAGCGGCCCACGGGCACCTTCGTGTTCGCCGGCCCGACGGGCGTCGGCAAAACGCTGTTGGCCAAGGCGCTCGCCGAGTTCATGTTCGGCGACGAAGAGGCGCTGATCCAGATCGACATGTCCGAGTACATGGAGAAGCACAACGTCAGCCGCCTGATCGGCGCGCCCCCCGGCTACGTCGGCTACGAAGAGGGGGGTCAGCTCACCGAGCAGATCCGCCGCCGCCCCTACGCCGTCGTGCTGCTCGACGAGATCGAGAAGGCCCACCCCGAGGTCTTCAACATGCTCCTGCAGCTCATGGAGGAAGGTCGCCTGACCGACTCCTTCGGCCGCAGCGTCGACTTCCGCAACACGATCGTGATCATGACCACGAACGCGGGCGCCGACGCCATCAAGAACGAGTCGGCCTTCGGCTTCGCCAAGCCGGACGACGACGCCAGCTACGACGGCATGAAGAGCCGGGTGATGGACGAGATCGAGAAGGTCTTCCGCCCCGAGTTCATCAACCGCGTGAACGACGTGATCGTCTTCCGCCACCTCACCGAGGAAAACCTCAAGCACGTGGTCGGACTCGAAGTGTCGAAGGTCCGCGAGCGGCTCGCCGAGAAGGGCTTCACGCTCGACCTCACCGAGGAGGCGAAGGCGTTCCTCGTGAAGAAGGGTTCGAACACGGACTACGGCGCCAGGCCGTTGCGTCGCGCGATCGAGACCTTCATCGAGGACCCGCTGGCCGAAGAGCTGCTCAAGGGCGAGTTCGCCGGCAAGGACACGATCCGCGTGGAGGTCAAAGAGGTCGGCGACAAGAAACAGCTTGTTTTCGAGGGCCTCGTGACCAAGACCGAGGAGCCGGCCGAGCCGGTCGGCGCCGCCGTGGGCGCCGAGGACGACGCCCCCAGCGAGGCGCCGGGCGAAGACCAAGACTGAGCCCCCGCACCCGAAATCTTCACAACCCCGCAACGGGCCGCCCCCACCAGGGCGGCCCGTTTTTTCGTGCGCCCGCACCGCCGGTCTCGGCCCGAGCACGCCCCTGCGCTGGCTCGCGGGGCCTCCGCCGGCGGCCCCTAAGCGCCCCGCCAAGAGGCGGCTAGAATGCGGTCCCCGCGGCGGCTTTGCTTCGCCGCGGCGGCACGTTCACGCACCCGCCATCCCTCCTACCGGTAGCACGATCCCCGCCATGGCAAAGAAGAGCACGCTCGACCGTCCCGCCAAGCACGACACCAGCTTCAAGCGTGTCGCCATCCTGTTCGCCGGCGGCCCGGCCCCGGGCGCCAACGCGGTGATCTCGGCGGCCGCCGTGTCGTTCTTGCGCAACGGCATCGAGGTGGTGGGCGTCAAGCACGGCTACTCGAGCCTGATCGACTACTCGCCCGAGAAGCCGCTCGTCGAGGGCGAGGATTACGTGATGATCGATCACAAGATGCTCAGCCGCACCCGCAACCGGGCGGGCATCATCATCGGCACCGCCCGCGCGAACCCCGGCAAGCTGGTCTCGGCCCCCGAGCACCTCGAAGACCCCGAGCGTTCGGCGCCCCTGAAGAACGTTTACGAGGGCCTGAGCTCGATCGGTGTCGACGCCCTGATCTCGATCGGCGGCGACGACACGCTCAAGACCGCCAACAAGATCAAGATGTACCAGGACCGCCTGCCCGAAGGATCGCACAAGATCCCCGTGGTCCACCTGCCCAAGACGATCGACAACGACTACTGCGGCATCGACTTCACGTTCGGCTACTTCACGGCCGTCGACTTCCTGGCCCGCGAGGTCCGCAACCTGCTGGCCGACGCCGAGGCCAACCGCTGCTACTTCCTCGCCGAGAGCATGGGCCGCAGCGCGGGCTGGCTGGCCTACGGCGTGGCGATCGCCGGCGAGGCGAGCCTGGTTGTCTCGGTCGAAGACATCGCCGGCAAGTACCGCACCACCGAGGAGGTCGACAACCCGGTCACGGGCGAGAAGGAGACCCGCGAGGTCATGAACATGCAGGAGGTCATGCGTCGCGTCGTGCTGACGATGACCACCCGCGAGAAAGAGGGCAAGACTTACGGCGTGATCGTCGTGGCCGAGGGCCTCGCCGAGCTGCTGCCGTACGAGTACATCAAGGGCGTCGGCCGCGACGACCACGGCCACATCCAGATCTCGGCCGTCAACCTGCACGCGTTGTTCAGCAAGCTGATCGCCGAAGAGTACAAGCGTCAGACCGGCAAGAAACGCGACGTCAAACCGGTGCAGCTCGGCTACGAGGCCCGCTGCACCCCGCCGCACGCCTTCGACGTGATGCTCGGCTCGCAGCTCGGCGTGGGCGCCTACCGGGCGTTGGTCGAGAACGGGCTGAACGGCGTGATGGTTTCGGTCGAAGGCCAGCTGCAATTGCTCTACGTGCCGTTCGACGAGCTGGTCGACCCGCAGACGCTGGTCACCGTGGTCCGCTACATCGAGCCCGAGAGCGACTTCCAGTCTCTCACCCGCTTCCTGGAAACCTACGTCAACGAAGAAGACATCGCGGGCTGACGCCAGTGAGGCTGTTGGCTCTTAGCCGTTCGTCAACTGCCAAATGCTAACAGCGAATAGCTTTCCCTACCTTCCCTCCGCTCTGCGTTCCCCAAAGGGGCGTTCCTACCGATGAGCTTCCCCCAACCGTTCTTCCGCTGGCGCCCGCACCCCTGGCACGGGCTCGACCTCGGCCCCGATCCGCCCAAGGTCGTACACGCCTACATCGAGCTCACTCCGTTCGACCGTGTGAAGTACGAGCTCGACAAGCAAACGGGCTACCTGCGCGTCGACCGCCCGAACCGCACGTCGGCCTTCTCGCCCACGCTGTACGGGTTCATCCCGCGGACCTTCTGCGGCAATCGGGTGCAGGCGCTGATGCCCGACGCCGCGGCTGGCGACGGCGACCCGCTCGACATCTGCGTGATCAGCGAGCGGCCGATCACCAATCCGGAGATCATCCTCAACGCCCGCGTGGTGGGCGGCCTGCCGATGCTCGACGGCGGTGAGGCGGACGACAAGATCATCGGCGTGCTCGACAACGACGCCATGTGGGGCGGAGTGAACGACATCACCGAGCTGCCCAAGGTGCTGGTCGACCGCCTCAGGCATTACTTCAGCATCTACAAGGCGCTGACGCCCGAAGAGGCGACCGGCGTGAAGATCGACCGCACCTACGGCCGTGAGCACGCCATGAAGGTGATCGAGGCGGCGATCGCCGACTACGAAGACGTGCACGGCGATTGATCGCGGCATGGGTCCGGCTAGCTGCCGTTTCGGCGCCGTGGGAAAGCACTGGCCAAGAATAGTTCAGAAGCTTGCCTCGTGGCGTTTCGCTGGATTGTTGACGGCCGTTTCCCGCTAGGGAATCGGCCGAAAAACGCAGCGATGCGCCGCGAGCTGACGGATACCACTGCTAGAACGCAGTCGACCTGGTTGAAAACGCCCCCCTGCGGCGCCCAATTATCTTTGTAGCGTCGCTTTCACCTAATTTCGACAATCGCTTTTGGCCAAGCGCGCATAACTCATTTTTGGGCCACGAGCTGTTTTGCCTAAATGCCTAACTGGCAATAGCTTGTGTCAATTGCATCGCCGCGGGCGCCGACTTAGGTCGCGCCCGTTTTTCATTGGCTTGGCTTTTTGGCCGGTCTCGCTTTGCCTGTCTCGCTCTTCGGGAAGGCGGTAAGAAGCTGCGGAGCCCGCGCGCCGGCTCTTATTTCAGCGACATCAAAAGGCCTACCGGGCTGCGGGCGTTTGCTCGGGCCGGGCGCCACCTCCGCAGGGGGGCGCCGCTCTTCGAGCTGTACGCGTGCGAGAGATTGGCGGTCGGCTGGCGGCTTGATAGCAGCCGTCTTATCGGCTCGCTGGAGCCCGCTCAGCGTGTTACCGTGGATGGTCCCGTTGGAACGCCCAAGCTGCGGAACAGACCATGCGTTTCTGCTTTTCGATCATCCTGCTCGCTGTTTTGCTGCTCGGCGCCGCCGCCGGGCAGGCGGCTGCGCACGTGATCGATGAGGCGGTGACGCTCGGCTTTAATGGCTGGCTGGCCCCGTTTGGCGACTCGGGCGCCGAGGAGTACACCGACGTTTGGGCCGAGGGAAATCTGGCCTATCTGGGGACGGTTGGGTCGGGCGTCGCGGTGATCAATCTCGACACGGGCGCCTACGAGAGCGGCGTGCTGAAGAACCCCGAGTTCGTAACCGCCTACGCACCGGCGGGCCACGCCGACTTTCAAGACGTCAAGGTCGACAACGGTATCGGGTACTTCTCCGGCGGCAGCGGCACCGACATCGTTGACCTGTCGGCGGCGTCGGCGCCGGCGCTGCTGACTCGCATCGGCGCCGCCCAGGGAGGATTCCCCAGCACCAAGAACGCGGCCGTGGGCGGCGGCTACTTGTACCAGGTCAGCACGACCTCTTCCGAGATCCGTGTGTTCGACGTTTCCGTGCCCGCGTCACCGAGCCTCGTGCGGAGCATCGACACCAATGACCCCATCGGGCTTCACGACGCGACTCTGCAGGGCGATCGCCTGTACGTGGCGGGCGCCGGCGGCGGATCGTACGTCTACGACGTGGCGGGCGTGGGCGCCACCGAGCCGCTCCTGCAAGTCGCGGCGCCCACGGGCGCAGCGACCTCCTCGGTCTGGCCCACCGCCAACGGCGACAAGCTGGTGGTGACCCACCACGAGCCCGGCGGTGAACTCAGCCTGTGGGACATCGCCTCGACGCCCACGCTCCTCGATTCGCAGAGCGCGGGCGACATGGGGTTCAACAGCTACAGCACCTCCGAGGTCGCGGTTGTCGGCTCACTCGCTTACGTGGCGTGGAGCCAAGGCGGGCTGCAAGTCGTCGATCTCGACAATACCGAAGAGAGCGGCATGCAGCGGGCGGGCTACTACACCATCGTGGGGTCGGGCGCGCCGACGAGCCTGACCGGCGTGCGCAGCGTTTACCCCTTCCTCGGCTGGGACCAAGTGCTGGCAAGCGACACGAAGCGGGGCCTGTGGCGTTTCGACTCGTCGATGCTCAACACGCACCCGGTGGGCGACTACAACCTCGACGGACAGGTCGACACGCTCGACTACGACACCTGGGCTTCGCACTACGGCTCGGCTTCGCCGTACGTCGACGGCAACGGCGACGGCGTGGTCGACGCCGCGGACTTCACCGTGTGGAGAGACGCCTACACCGCCGCCACGGCGACGCCCAGCGCGATCCAGGCCCCCGAACCGACCACCTACGCATTGATTCTGCTCGGCTTGCTAGCCGCTGTGTCTGATAGACGACTCACCTTAGGACGATCCCCACAATGAATCGGACCGTTAAATCGCTTGTTCTGCTGCTCGGCGTCGCGACCCCCTGCGCGGCTCATGCGCAGCAGCTGAAATGGACATGGAACGCGGACGAGTCGCTGGTCAAGAACTCGGGCTTCGGCGACGGGTCGACCGACAGCCCGGCCACCGGCGGCGGCTACGCCTTGTACGACCCGGCCACCAACCTGATGACCGTTTCCTACACTTGGGACGGGCTGCTGACGGACCTCACCAAGCTGCACATGCACGGACCGGCGACCCCGGACCAGAGCAACCCGCAGCACGTGATCGAGACCTTCGGCCCGCCCGATCCGCCCGTGGGCTTGGACCTGCAGACCGGTTCGTACAGGGAGACCTTTGAGCTCGTCACGCTGACTCAGCCGAGCGGCGACCTGCTGCCGAGCGATATCTTGCAGATCATGACGGACGGTCTCGCCTACGTGAATTACCACACCGAGCAATTCGGGACCGGCGAGATCCGCGGCAACCTGGGGCTGCCCACCGTCGTCCCCGAGCCGGCGGGGTTGGCGGTGATGTGCCTCCTGCTGCTGGGGATCGGAGGGCCCGCTCGGTCGCGGGGAGCCGGTCGCAACGGCTAGCGGCGAGCCTGTCGCCGCCCCCCGAGCGTGGCGGCGGGACCGACCGGCTCGCACCGAGGCCGCAGGGCGTCGTCAAAAAAGAAAGGCCCCGAGCAGTCGCTCGGGGCCTTTCTCGTTTCTGGTTCATCAGCCTAGAGGCTCAGTAAAGGTTCAGCCGAGGGGCGTCGCGTTCGGCGACCGAGATCGTGCTGTCGCCGTACGCCTTCTGCTTGGCGAGTTGGCCGTTTTCACCCCACCAGCGCCAGCGGTCGACCAGCTCGCCGCCGGCGTAGTGACCGATGGCGGCCTTCTGGCCATTGGCGTGCCACCAGACCCAGGCGCCGTCTTGCTTGTCGTCGGCGTAGGCGCCTTCGGAGCGTTTCTGTCCGTTGGCGTGCCAGTAGGTGAAGCGGCCGACTTTCTCGCCCATGCGGTACTCGCCTTGCTGCTCGAGCTGACCATTGGGGTGCCAGTGTTGCGACAAGCCATGGCGGACCGCCTCGCCTTGCAGCTCGTACTCGGCGAAGGTGAGCGTCCAAAAGTCGTCGGCGTTCTTCAGCACGGTCTTCGGCTCGAGGTAGCTCTCCACCAGCTTCTTGTTGCGGGTGCGCGGGTGGTTGGCCTTCTTCTCAACGAGCTTGCGTCCGTCCAGGTAAGTGGCGATGCGCTCCATCTCCTTGGCGCCGCCGCGCAGCTCCAGCACATCGCCCACCGGCACGCCGTGCTCGTAGGCTTGCTGGCGGATGATGTCGCCGCCCGGCGACCAGGTGATCGTCACGTCGTGACGCTTGCCGTCTTCGATCGAGACCTGCATCACCTTGCGGTTGTCGGCGTCGAGGATGATCCAAGCGCCGTCGAGCACGCCGTCCGTGTAGGTGGCTTGTGACAGGAAGGGCCCCTTGAACCGATTGAAGGGGAATGACTTGACGGTCTTCGAGGTGCTCGCGTTGTGCCAGCGCTGCCACGGTCCGACACGCTTGCCGTAGTGGTAGCGTCCTTCGGCCGAGACATTGCCCTGCCGGTCGAACATCCGCCACTCGCCGTGGTTGACGTAGTTCTCGTTCTCGTCGAGCGTCACCTCGCGTTCGACCGAGACCTTGCCGTCCGGGAAGCGCTCGCGGATGATCTCCACGCGTCCCGGGGCGCTCGCCGCCGCGGCGAGTGTGGGCTCGTCGCTCACGTAGACCACGCCCGCCTCGGCCGGCTCGTTCAGCACCGAAGTGAGCACGGGGCTCTCGGCATGAGCGAGGGGGGTCAGCAGGAGAGTGCAAACACCCGCCGCGAGGCGTGCTTTGTTCCTTTGGGGGCTTTTCATGTCATCCATCCTTGAACCGGGGGGAAGGGGCGGACATCCTTGTCGGCCTCTTGGAGCCTCGAACATGCTGCGGTGTGAGCGTCGCGTAGGCGGTGCACACATCGGTCGTGGGCCGCCTCGCAAGGTGCGGACGGTTGCGGCCAGACGCACGCTATGAGTGGTATCGGAGCGGCTGCACGGATTATTCGCGACGTTTCGGCGACACAGCGCTCAAGACAAGCGGTCTCCGGCGGCAGGACCTGCACCACCAGACCAACCGGCACAGCTTCTCAGGCCCGGCGCAGCTCATCAGCCCCGGCGCCAGCGGCTGGCGGCGAGCATAGCCCCTAACGCGGTGACCATGATCAGGGCCCGTGGCTCCGGCACGGCTGCCGTCGCGGAGAGTGAAAGGCCGTCGTCCCAGCGGCGCCCTAGGTTGTCGCGCCACAACGTGAAGTCAGCGGCGTCGACCACCCCATCGCCGTTGCCGTCCGCAAAGAGCGGGCCACTGAGGCCCTCCGAGCTGTCGCCGTAGGCGTCGCCCCACGCCGTGTAGTCATCGAGGTCGACCACCCCGTCGCCGTTGTAGTCGCCCGGCAGCGTGACGAACGGATCGGAGAAGAGCGTCGACGTGAGGAACGCCTCGTCGGACAGCGTCTCGAGGAACGCGACCAGGGCGGCCTGCTCATCGGCCGAGTAGCCGAAGCCTCCCGCCGTGAGGCCAACGCTCAGGTTCGGGTTGTCCGCCACACCGCTGCTGTAGTGTTCGACCACCTCTTCGAGCGACTCGAACCGGCCGTCGTGCATGTAGCGGCCGCGTTCGGCGGCGTTTCGCAACGAAGGGACTTTGAACCTACCGGCGCCCGCCCCCGCGTCCGTGTTGGTCTCGTCGAGGCCGATGTTGTGCGCCTTGTCGGTCACCTGGGCGTTGGTGCGGTGGCAGTTCGCGCAGTCGGCGGCGAACAGGGCGTGGCCCTCCGTGGCGAGCGCCGGGTTTTCGATCGTATCGACCGCCGCAAAATTGGGGTCGGCGTTGGGCCCCGGCGCCGTGCGGGCGGCGAGCGCCTGGTCGTATTCCGACTGGTAGCTCGCCATCGCACGAACAAACTGCGCCATCGCCTCCGCCATGCGGTCGCTCGTGACGGCCGAGTCGCCGAACGCCCGCTCGAACAACACCGGGTAGTAGTCGGTCGCTTGCAGCTCGTCGACGAGTTCATCCAAATCGGAGCCCATTTCCACCGCGTCTTGGATCGGCATGAGCACCTGATCTTCGAGCGTGGCGGCCCGCTCGTCCCAGAAAAACCGGCCCGGCTCGTAGTAGCGGGCGTTGGCGAGCGACATCGAATGCCGTCCGGTGAGGCCTCCCTCGAACCCCTCGCTCAGCTCGGCCGTGTCGGTGAAGCCGGTCGACTGCGAGTGACAACTCGCGCACGAGGTCCCGTCGTTGTGGCTGAGACGCTGGTCGTAGAAAAGAACCCGACCGAGCTCGGCCCCGGCGTCGGTGATCGGGTTGTCAGCGGGGGTGTTGTCGAAGCCTTCGATGATCGGCGTCTGAAACCATTGCGGCAAGTCGTCGACGGCGTAGGCGACGTAGCCGGCCGGCGTGTCGCTCAGCGACGGAACGCCGGGCGCCGCCGCGACAACAACGCCCGGCGATAGGCATACAATCCCCGCCGTGACGCGAGTGATCGCGCTTCGCATGATGTGCCTCGTGTTGCTCTGTTGCGTTGCCCCCCGACTTCCAACGAAGCCCCGCCGGCCGCCTCCCTTGGCCCGACAAGCTCTCAACCCCGCAGGCTCAGGCTTGGCGCCGGCTGGGTGTTTGAGAAATCACAAAAAACTGCCTACAAGCGGCTGTCGAGCCACGCAGCGTGACAAAGAACCTCGCCAAGGTGAGAATCAATGCCTTCTCTCACCCCGCGGCAGAAGGCGCCCGCCTAGTCACACACTAAGGCCCCCCCAGCTGCGTGGGTGGGTGCGAACAACGAGCGTTCCTGGGGGAAGCAAGCTCTGTGCAACCGGCAAGGTGAGTTGATAACCCCGAATCAGGCGTGCGAATAACCGCATATTCATGGCATGGCGTGATGCCGCAGGCCGATGCTTCTCGTGCCAAGGAGGAAGTAATGCTCCTAGGCTTGAGAAAAAACGCCCACCTTTCGCGAGGCGCCCACAGGGCAGGAGACGCCTTCGAGCGGCAGCAAGCACACACACGGCTAACCATTCACGACGTCAAGGAGGATGTCCCATGCGCACCTTGCGCCCCCAGCTCAGTTGCGCGGTCGCCGTGCTGATCGCCCTGCAGGCGATCATTCCTGCCCCCGCCCAGGCCGATCACATCTTCGGCCGCCTGGCGCGACTGGTGCATGAGTCGACCTACCACGGCAAGGAGCCCGAGACGTGTGAGGTGGGCGCCATCGAGGACCTGGCCGAGAACATCGACTGGCTCGAGCACCACATCGATCGCTACGGCTCGGTCGTTGCGAAGCAGCCCGACATTTGGGGCGAGGCGCGGCTCACGAAGCACCGCGACGAGTACGAGCGGGTGATGTTCGGCGAGTTGGGGGGATTCGACGTGAGGCTCAACGCCGCGATCACGAGCAGCGACGGGGCGTTCTTAGCGCAGGCCCTGGCCCTGTCGGCGGCGGCGACGGGCGGCACGAGCGTGTCGACCGCCGGGTCGGGCGATCAGGCCAGCGCCACTGCGGTGGTGGCGCAGTTGCCTGCATCGCCAGAGATCAAAGCCGACTTCCAAAAGATCACCGCCCCCACCGGGAGCAAGCTGGCCGACGCGATCAACATCGAACCGACGACACAGCTCGACCAACACGACCGCTACCTGCAGCACCTGCACGAGTTGCGGCGGATCAACGAGGGCGACGACACGAGCGACTCGCCCGGCTACTCGCTCAACCTGGTGCGGATCCCGGTATCGATCCTCCCCGGCAAGATGACCCGCGAGGGCTTCGGCGCCGAGGTGACGGTGACCGCCACCCCGGTGTTGAGCGACGACTTGATGCCGACGACGTTTAGGAATCTGGCGGTGAATGACATCGCCAAAACGCTTCGTCTGCCCTTGGTCAAAGAGGCGGAGAAGCAGCTGTACAGCAAAGGGTCTGGCAAAAAGGTTAGTACTCGTGTTACGGCTTCGCCATTCAGGCAGGTTGCCGCAAGGGCGGTCCCCCAACCGTCACGCCAGGCTGGACAATCTCTTGCTTATTCACAAATACCACTGGTTGTAGGCGAAGAGAATTTAAAGGTCATCAGCCAGGAATTCACAAGCACCTATATGGGAAGGGACGTCCGCTGGAATGGGTGCGACTCCTGCCCCAAAGCAGAAGGCGATTGCCGTGTCGATCTGCTAGACATGCAAAAGTGGCTGACCGTTACGACCAGCGATGCGTACGACTTGCTCGCCGAACCAGCGGGGTTGCGGTTGATGACTTTCCTCGCACGTCCCGAGCACGGGCTCGGGGAGGTCATCCGAGGCAATCAGATCGAATATGACTGGGACACTGCGAGCCGTTACCGCAGCTTCTTCTTCCACAAGCTGAGGCAAATCAAGAAACATCCCGTCGGCATGGATATGCGCGCCGTCGAAAGCGGCTTTGAGGGTTGCTCGATGAACGATGTTTGGGAAGAGGAGTTCTTGAGCTGGCGGTCCGAGGGAGCTAGCGCTCAGAATGCGATCGAAGCGCTTGCCTGGGCGCTAGTCGTGGAGGCGGCTTTGCTGAACGACCGTCTCAACGAAGACGTTCGCAAGCTCGCAGAGGCTAAAAGCGCCTCTCAATTGCTGACGCACCGAAACCACTTGTTCTTCCTTCCCTCGGTAGTCACCGCGCCCAATGCGGGCCTTGAAGACTTACGGGCCGAATACCAACAAGCCTCGGAGGTCTTCCAGGAGTACGTCCGAGTGCGTTGGCCGATCCACGTGTTCGCCATCGACCCGAGCGAACAAGACCAGAACGTGGCCGACGCTTCACGCCGCAAACGCGAGCTGCAGTTCGCGTTGGCTGTCGGCTTTGTCAGCGGCAAGATCGGCGGCAACTCGCTCACGCAGTACTCACGCGAACTGCAGACCACGGTCGAGACGATCTCGCTCAACCGCACGATCGTCGGTTTCGGGCACGGCGCCGACACCTTCGGCTGGCGGTTCTACCCGCGGGTCCAAGCGCTCGACACGCCCGGCACTTTCGGCTCGATCCGTCAAACGCTCATGGGCGTTTCGCGAGACGACGACCTCAAGCACCGGAAGATCGAGTCGGGGCAACGCGAGTGCACGGCTGTGGTGCTGATGCCCTCGTTCATTCCGTACGCCGATTTCGACGTGCGGACCAACTGGTTCAAGCTCACCAACCCCAAGAACTCGGCGCTGACGATGAAGGACAGCGTGCGGCTGAGCCGAGCGATCGCCTCGATGCACCGTTCGCGGGCGCAGTGCGCCGAGTGCCAGCATCAGTACTTGGAGGGCGAGGTCGACCGGCTGATGGCACGCGTAAGACAGCTAGAGCGTGAACTGCCACTGCAATCGATGCGTGCCCAGGTGCCCTACGAGAACACACTCGGCGGCTTCGAGATGTTCAACACCGGGGTGACCGACCTGTCGCCCGAGTTGATCGGCTGGTACGGTGCGCCGGGCGTCGTCGTGAGCGATGAAGCTAATAACCAGTTCACATGCGGGTGCGCCAACAAGTGCCCCGACGACGGCGCCGCCAATACTGCGCCGCTCGTCGAGACGGTCGTCAATCAATCGGGAACGACCAGAACGGTAAGGCCGTACCCGATCTGCAACGGCGAGGGGACGACTCTGTTCCTGGTAGGGGACAACTTCAGCGTACACGACACCAAGGTGATCGCCGGCGGCGTTTGCATCCCTCACGTCCAGCTGGTGAGCCGTGACATTATGAGGGTCACGATCCCGTCGTGTGTCAACACGGTCAAGCTGTGCGAAAACGGCAAGACGAGCGAGTACGTGGCGGTCTACGCCGCCACGCCGTACGGCGTGACCAACCACCTGCACGTGCCGGTGCATGGACGTAAGCTCGACGCCCCAACAAAGACCCTGATTGCGGAAACCATAGAGAGGACGGTTAAATCGGAACTCGGCAAGTTGAAGCTCGCTCCCGTCGAAGTCTATACGGGGCCGGTGGTGGGGGCGCCAACTAAAATCTTGATCGAGGCGAATTGCCTGGACGATACGAGCCAGAAATTATACCTCACGGCTAAGTCCTTACCCGCGATAGCCTACCGACTCGACAACCCCACTTACGTGGGCAATACCGGTTGCTTCAAAGGCTCGTTCTACGACGGCGAATACCGCACCGGGCTTTTTCCGATCCAGCACTGCCAGGTCCATCATGCGGAAGGCGTCATCGGGTCGGACAGCGTGCAACAAGCTCTCTGCCCCGCCTTGCTAAACGAGTTGGCAGTGCGGATCAATCACGCGGATGTCCTCGACGACGGGAAGCACACGATGCGACTGCGGCTGTTCTATGTGCCTTCGCACGCTCAAAGCGGGCCGATGATCAGCGAGATCAGTGTCGAGATCATCCTCGCCGCACCATGCTGCAACACGGTCGCAACGGCAAACGGCTCGGCTCCGCCCCAGGATGACACGAACGCGTCTGCTCCTGCGGTTGAGAGCAGGCTGCTAGAGAACTTGCAGGCACCGCTGGCTGCCCCCACCCTGCAACCAAACACGCCTCAAACTCGCCAAAAAAATGAAGAATTACCCCCGCCGCGCCACGCAAAGGAAAACGTAAGAAAACCCGCAAGCAAATCTGACTGCAACTGTGTGGTCACGCCGCGACGATACGCCCAGCAGGCTTCGCTGGCCTCTCATGGGGGAGCCGCCAGCGGGCGGGTACCGGCCCGATTCGTGCAGGAGTTTGTGCAGGCGCCGCCCGCCAATGCCATCGACGCATCCACGGAGAAGGAACGTTTCGAGCAGCTGTCGAATCAGCTACAGCAGGTGGAGACACGGCTCAACGCCCGCCTCGACGCCAGCCAGCTCCAGCAGAACGCCCTGCGGGGAGCTGTGGAGGGTCAACAAGCAGTCGATCTGCGAGCCGCAGCCCGACAGGCGACCGAACGGCTCGCGACGGCCGGTCAGGAGCAATCGATCGTGAATGTGAATGTGCGCTATCCCAACGTTGCACCGGTTCCACCGCCCAAGCACGATTGGCTCAGCACCAACAACCACCCCATCGTGGGTCAGATGAAGACCCGCACGATGGAGACCTGGCGGAACGTCCGCGATCAGCTGCCGTGCTACTGAGCGACGCGAAGCGGAAGGACGGGGATCTTGTTTGCGGGGCGGGCCGGTTGGGCCCGCCCCCTTTTTTCAAGCGAGACGCTTGGCTCAGAACGCCAGCTGGGTCTGCGCCCGGACCATCAGGCCCGAGTCGCCGGCCACGAAGTCGGCCGTGCTGGTCGTCACCGCGGCGCCCTTCACCGCGAGCACGTCGAGCGAGAACTTGTTGATCAGGTCGTCGCTGCGGCGGCCGAAGTAGTAGTTCGTGCCGAGCGAGTAAACGAGGCTGTCGCCCCGCAGGCCGCTGACCTGCGACATACGGGCGTTCACATCGACCCGCTTGGCGATGAGGAACTTGCCCAACTCGGCGTGGAAGCCGTAGTCGTAGAGCTGGCGGACGGGCAGCGCGCCGTCGGCCTCGAGGCCCTGGATCCAGCGCATGAAGTACTCGCCGCTGAGGCTCCAGCCTTGGTATTTGAGCCCGGCGTCGAACGAGGCGACCATTTCGTGATCGCTGAGCAACCGCACGCCGGGCGCCAGGGCTCCGGTGTCGGAGAGCCGTGTGCCGTCGCTCAGCCGCAGGAAGTTGTCGTCGCCCAACGGGAAGCCGGCGTCGCTGCGGTCTTCGGTGCGGTCGAACAGGAAGCTCGCGCCGAGGCGGACCGCCGGCGTGGCGTGGCATTGGAAATCGACGTCGCTCGTGCCGTAAGCGGCCCACGGCTCGATGTGGCCCGTTAGGGCGATCGCCAAGTTGTCGTCGAGGTCGGCGGGCCTGCGCGTCGAAGTCCTCAGGCCGTTGGTGAGCGAGGCCTGCCAGCGGACGCCGTCGGCCGGTTTGCCCCACAGCCACAGGCCGTCGGAGAAGCCGGGCCGGAAGTACTCGGTCGCCAGCGAGCGGTCGACCATCCGCAGGTGGCGTGACGACTGCAACCACTGCCGCGTGCTGGCGACCTTCCAGCGGCCCATCGCCACTTCGACCGTGTCGGTCAGCTGGTAGGCGAAGAAGTAGAACAGGTTGTCGACGTTCGACGCGCCGTCGCTGTCGCCGTCGAAAGTGATCGCGTAGCGGAGGTCGGGCGAGAGGGCCGTGCCCGACAGGTTGAGCCGCGCCCGCTCGGTGTCGAAGTTACTCCGGTTGCGGATCGTGCGCGTCACGCCGGCCGCGTCGGTCCAGGTCTCGCGGTCGCGGGCGAAGCCGGTGTAGCGCACCTGCAGGCGGGCGCCGGCGTAGATCGAGAAGGGCCGCTCGTCCAGATCCGTGGAGCGGATGAACAATCCCTTGTCGAATTGGACGCCAAGCTCAAATTCGGGCGCCGCATACGTGACCGGTGGACAAGGGCAGGGCGTCTCGCCCTCCAGCCAAGCCGCTTGGTGCACGCCGGCGAAATCTGCCGGCGCGTCGGCCGACTGGGGCGGGGGCAGCCGCACGGGGGCCGTCGCCGCTGCGGCGTGCGCGCAGAACGCAAACGCCAGCATGGCCACCCCCGAGCATAGCCTCCTTGCGCGCATCGCCATCGTTCCCTGTAGCTGCACTTCCCCCAAGCCAGATCCGTCACACGGCGGGCGGCTGTTAAGATCTATCGACGGGGAGCGGTCTTCGGATGAAACGATGTGTGACGCGTGGGGGCGACTAGACCCGCACGGGCAGCCCCGGGGGCGACCTTGCGGACTGGGCAAGCAACGCGGGCCCAGCCGCCGCTAGTGCTAGCTGCCCTAGCCGTCCAAAGAGCCCTTGGTGCTCGGCACGCCGGGCGACCGGGGGTCGGTCTCGGCGGCTTGGCGCAGCGCCCGGCCAGCCGCTTTGAAGATCGCCTCGGCGATGTGGTGGCAGTTGTGGCCGTGGTGCAGCACGACGTGCAGGTTGCACAAGGCGTTGGCCGAGAAGGCCCGCCAAAACTCTTCGACGAGTTCGGTGTCGAACGCGCCGATCTTGTCCGAGGGAAACTCAGCCCCGAACACCAGGTAATGCCGGCCGCTCAGGTCGATCGCCACGGTGGCCAGCGTCTCGTCCATCGGCAGCGTCATCGAGCCGTAGCGGCGGATGCCGCGTTTGTCGCCCACGGCTTCGCGGACGGCTTGGCCGAGGCAGATGCCGACGTCCTCGACCGTGTGGTGATCGTCGACCTCCAGGTCGCCCTTGGCCTCGACGTTGAGGTCCACCACGGCGTGGCGGGCCAGCAGTGTGAGCATGTGGTCAAGGAAGCCGACACCGGTCTCGACGGTCGACTCGCCCGCGCCGTCGAGGTTGAGCTCGAGGCGGATGTCGGTCTCGCCGGTTTTGCGCTGGATCTGGGCGACGCGTTTCATGCTTAGCGGGGCGCCGGTGCGTAAGGCGCCTGTAAAGTGGGGTTTAAGTGCTTCTTGCAATGGTAGCAGACACGCGGGCGGGGGGGAGCGTGGCGCCGCGGGATCGCCCCGGCCGAGAGGGCGGAATCGGAGTGCGTTGGCGTCACAACCGCACGAGACGGTATACTCGGAGGCGTCACTTGTCTCGGCGGCCTGCGGTCGCCACGCCTTGTCCGAGGGAGCGAAGCGATGGTTCCCAAGATCATGAAGCGTCCGGCCCGCTCGACCGAAGGGCCGTTTGCCGGGTCGATCTCGATCGGCCGGCTGGCTCGCAAGTGGGGCGTGCCGCGCCGCCACGTGCGACGGCTGATGCAAAAGGGCCGGCTGCCGTTCATCGAGGTGGCGGGCAAGATCCGTGTGCCGACCGACGCGCTGCGGGAGAACACCTCGTAATTCTCTTTCCCTGAAAGAGAATTACGCTCTAAGCCCAGTCGAGGCCGGTCTCGATCTTCACACGGTCTTCGAAATCGCCCAGCAGCCCGCCGATCACGTCCCACCCGCCGCGGCGGCGGACCTCGATGTCGCCCTGGGGATTCACGCGCACGATGGTCGTGGCCTCGACGCCGGCGGCGCTGAGGTCGTCGTGGTGCAACTCGTCTTCGGCGATAAGCTTGTCGAGCGTCGCGCCGGTCATCTCGATAAACTGCACAGTGACTCCAAGAATAGGTGTGGCCCCAAGAGCGGGTAGCTTAACGCGAGACGGGCTCGGCTGGCAAGCTTGCCAAACGCGCCTGAACCGCGCGGCTCTCCTCGCTGTAGGGAACGCCCACTATGGCGTTCCGAACCCTGGCGGGAGAGCTTGTCCCGGCGCCCGGAACGCCACGGAGGGCGTGCCCCACAGCTAGGGCCGGGCCAGCCGCCGCAAGACTTCCAGCCCGCGGTCGATCGTCGCCATCGGCGCGGCGTAGCTGATGCGGAAGTGGGTGTCGTGGCGGCTGAAGATGCCGCCGGGGATCACGAGCAGCTCGTTCTCGATCGCCCGTCCGACGAACTCGGTCGCCGTGCCGCCGCCCGCCGGAACTTTGGGAAAGACGTAAAACGCCCCGCCGGTGGGCGCCACTTCGTAGCCGGCGTCTTTGAGCCCGGCGAGCAGGTGGTCGCGCCGGTCGCGGTACGACGCGACCAGCGGCTTGAGGTCGACCCCCTCGGCAGCCAGCACCCCGTGCTGCAACGGCTGCGGAGCGCAGACAAACGTGTACTGCTGCAGGGCGATCATCTTGTCGATCACGGCCGAGGGACCGTGGACCCAGCCGATCCGCCAGCCCGTGACCCCGTAGCTCTTCGAAAAACCATCGACAACGATCGTCTGGTCGTTCCACTGGGCCGGGCTCGTGAGCGGGGCGTCGTAGCAGAACTGGCGGTAGATCTCGTCGGAGAGCAGCGCCACATTGTGCTTGGCGGCCAACTCGGCGAGCCCACGGACAACGGCCGCATCGGCCACCACGCCGGTCGGGTTGGCCGGGCTGTTGAGCAGGATCAGCTTCGTGCGCGGCGTGATGGCCGCCTCGACCTTGGCCAGGTCGATCTGGAAGTCGGTCTCGTACGTGTCGACCACCACCGGCACGCCGCCGACCATCGCGCTGAGCGTGGGGTACATGACAAAGTACGGGTCGAAGCAGATCACCTCGTCGCCGGGATCGACCATCGCGAGCATCGCCAGCACCAGCGCGCCGCTCGTGCCGCTCGTGACCAGCAGCTTGCGGTCGGCGTGGTTCCACTCGCCGTCGACTTGCTTCTGGAGCTGCTCACGCAATGCGGGTACGCCTTGGGTGAGGCTGTAGCCGTTGAGGTCGGCGTGGATCGCCTCGCATGCGGCCTCTTTCACGGCGTCGGGCGCCGGGAAGTCGGGCTGGCCGATCGACAGGTTGATCGGATCGTCCATCTTCGCCGCCAGGTCGAAGACCTTGCGGATGCCGGAGCTATCGAAGTGCGCGGTGCGTTCAGCGAGCCAGGGATGAGACATCGAATGCGGATTTCAGAATGCGGAATGCGGATTAGAAACAAGAGCCGGAGGGCCCTCCAGAGGCGGGTAAACTACCCCCCGGAGTGCTTAGCGCGACAGTCCGTGATCGGCTCCCACGTCTGATCGATACCCCCGATGCGTTGATACAGCTCCGCGAGACTCGCAGCCGCCGACTCAAAGAGTTCGTTCAGATCGTCGTGTTTCTGGAGAACAGGGTGATCACGCAGCGCCGTGTCGAGGTAAAGCTCGGTCACGTGAACGCGGTCGAGCAGTTCAAAATAGTGGCCCGGGTTGATCTCGTCGGGCTTGGCGCCGCTGTCGTGCTCGGGCATCGTTGGACCTTGAATTCGGCAGCGGGGGTGAGATGACAGGTCAATCGATCAGCGCGATGGCGACCTCGTCTTCTTCGTCGGCCGCGGTCTCATGGCTGTCGGCCGGCACGATGGCGTCGCCACTCTCGGGGGGCGCCGACTGCACGAGCGCGACCATCGACAGCACGCCGCCGATCGCGACGAGCTGGATGGTGGTGATTTTTTCGCCGTCGACCAATCCCCACAAGAGGGCCAAGACCGGCACCACGTAAGTCACCATGCCGGCGAACAGCGGGCCGCGGTCTTGCACGAGCCGCACGAACATCCAAATCGTGCCCCCCGTGCCGAGGAAGCCGAGCGTGGCGAGCGCCGCCACGGCCACCGGCCACTGGTCGGGCGTCGGCGTGCGGGCCGGCTCGCCGAGGGCGCCCTCCGGCACGAAGCCGCCGAAGGCCAGCGGGGCCAGCGCCGCGGAGGAGATGGCCATCATGACGGTCGACATCGGCGTCGGCGCCGCGTGTTGCAGGTATCGCCTCAGGTACGTGTTGCCCACCGCGTAGCTCAGCGGCACGCTCACCGCGACGAGCAGCATCCACGGCTCGATGCCGCGCGACGAGCCGTCGGCCATCAGGAGCCCGATGCAGACCAGTCCGACCAGCACGCCAACGACCTGCCGCCACGAGGGCCAAATCCCGAGCATCGGCACGGAGACCAGGATCGTCAGCAGCGGGGCGAAGGCGACCATCATGCCAAAGAAGCTGTGGCCGAAGCCTTGGCTGATGAGCAGCGGCTGGGCGACGTACGGGTAGCAGTTCGCGATCAGCGCGACGAACAGCACCTTGGGCAGCTCTTCCTTGCGGAGCCGCGCCTTGCGAGCGGCCAGCCCCCAGATGAGGGCCAGCACCAGGCCGGCGCTCGCCACACGCCAAAAGCCGATCTCCATCGGCCCAAACGCCAGCGTGGCGCGCGACATCAAGAAGAAGTTCGACCCGAACAGCAGGCAGATCAGGGCAAAATAGAGGTGGGCCATACGCGAGCGGGCCGGCTGCGAGAAGGGCAGGGCAAGTGGGGGAAGTCGCCATTCTACCGACATCCCCGCCGCACGTTCAGACCCCGCCGATCCGCGGAGGGTTCGGCCGCAAAACGCCCGGCCCACCAGGCTTGAGAATCAGAGCACGCGCACTTTGAACGTCAGCACGCCGCCTTCGCCAGGCTTGAGGGGCTCGGTGATCTCCCACCTGAGCACCAGCGAGCCGCCCGCGTCCTGCTCGGGCAGGAACTCGGCGTCGACGGTCGACTTGGCCGTCTCCTTCACGTACTCCAGCCGCGTGGTGAGGTGGTCGACGATCGTCACGTTGCCGATCTCCGTGTCGCCCGTGTTGTCGAAGCGGAGCGTGAACTCGACCTCGTCGCCCGGTTGGGCGGCGTCGGTCGAGGCGAGCTTGATGAGCCGCAGCTGTGGGTTGTTGGGCTCGTTGAGCCGGTAGAGCACGCCCGGCTGGCTGGCGCCGAGCATGGCCGAGGTCGCCTTGCCGGAGATCGTCACCTGAGCCGCTTGGTCGCCGCTCCACGTGAGCGCCGCGAGCGCCGAGCGGGCGATCAAAGCCCGCTCCTCGCCGACGATCTCGCCGAGGTGAACGATGTGCAGGTTGGCGTAAGGACCGACCAGGCCGATCGTCTCGGCCAACGCGACCAGGCTCTCGGCCTCGCCCGCCTGCTGGCGGCCGCGGTACACGTTGGCGGGGTCTTGGCCGTAGCCCTCGACCAGGGCGAGGTTCTGCAGCGAGCTGGTCGGCTCGAGCCGCTCGTCGGCCACGGCGGCGATGCGGTCGTCGTTCACGGCGCCGACGAACATCCGCTGCTGCGCGCCGAGCGGATTCACCACCTGCCGCACCGCGGCGAAACGCGGGGCGTAGATGCAGACCTTGTTGCTCGGCGTGACGACCGTGCGGCCGTCGAGCGTGTCGTAGTGGGCGACCGTGTCCTCTTGCTCGAGCCCGGCGATCGACCAGTCGGCGCGGACGCCGACGGGCGAGGCGTCGTCGCCGCCGTCGCACAGGTACTCGTCGGCCTTGGCGCCGGGCGGGGCGACCACGCGGCAGACCGTGCCGCCGTTGTTCACGTCGTAGGCGACGCGCAGGTCGGCGTCGCTGGCCGTGGCGCCCTGCTCACAATCGCACGCGACGAGCCGGATCTCCGATTGGTGGGTCGGCGGCGTCGGCCCTTCGGCGCGAGCGTTGGTGGCCCACAGCGCCACGACCGCCAGCAAGGCGGCGCAAGGCTTCGTCGATTTGGCGAGAATGAGAGATGGCATGCGAGCAACCGTTCGGTGCGTGTCGGCCAGGATCAGTAAGTCCACACGGGCGCCGGTTCCGCGGGCTCAGGCGCGGGCGGGAGCCCTTGGTAGCTGGTGTCGAAATCGTCGCTGTCGACCACCGGGCCTTCGCTGGCGGGGTAGCCGTAGTACGACTCGTACGGCGTTTCCGATTCGCCCGAGGCCGACCGCGAGTAGTGCTGCACGGGCGGGGCGTGGAAGCCGAACGCTGGGTTGGCGCCCACGGGTGCACGGCTGCCGATCCGCAGGATCGCGATCGGTCGGCCGAGCTGGTCGGCCAGCACCAGCGGGTCGTCGCCCGGGCGGGCTTCGAACCACGCTTGTTCTTCGCTCTGCTCGACCGGCAACGCGGTCGTGGGGTCCTCGACGTAGATCACCCGCGTGACGAACGCCCCGCGGGCGGCCATCTGCAATTCTTCGCTGGTGAGCTCGACCGGCACGGGGAACTCGAGTTCCTTGCCGGGCGGCGGTGAGAGGTGGTCGATGAGCTCGACCGAAGGGTAGACTTCGACGTCCGGATAGTTCGGCACGCCGGAGACTTTGAAGCGGTAGACGGGGCCGATCGTTAGACCGACCAACAGCCGCTCGGCGTGCGGCGAGGAGAAGCCCCCGCCGGGCGCCATGTCGGAGGCCGCGGCCCCCGAGGGCAGCCGGAGCTCCACCGGTTGGGTGGGCCCGGGCTGCTTATAAACTGACAACGGTCCGCCTCTCAGGAGTCGCTGGCTACCAATCGCTCCCGGAGGGATGACGCCGGCATGGAGCCAGTGTCGGTCGTTCGTCTGCGCCGAGAGAGGTCGGCTCAGCGCTGCGAACGCCAACATCGCCATCATCGCTTTGCCCGCGACTCTCGCTCGCCCGGAGGCGAGGATTCTGAAAAGGCGGACCGTTGTCATGATATCGTTCAATCAATCGTGTTGTCGTGTCAGCTGATAGGTCACCCCGAGGCGGATGCCCCGGGCTTACATCTCGCACCCGCACGACCCGTCGTCGCACCCGCAGCCGCTGCACACGGCGCTCATCTGCTGGATGGCGGACTTGATCGGGCCGGGCACCGAGCTGTTGAAGATCCGGGCCGGCGCTCTGTGCACCTCGTCGACACGGACATTGTTCACAGGCTTCGGGTAATTCATGCCGGGACGCTGCTTGACCGAGATCATCATCTGCTCGGTCGGCCCTGGCATGTGGACCCGGGTGCGGTTCTTCATCACGTGCCGCTTCAAGCCGGCGGGCGAGCCGAGCGGGATGTGCGGCGGGCCTGGCAGCCCGATCGGCGTGCCGGTGTAAGGCATGCCGTACTGCGGGCCCATGCCGGCCATCATGTGCGGCGGCATCGCGGGCGGGGCCATGCCGGCCGTGGGCATGCCCATCGGCACGTTGGCCGGGCCGCCGTAGGCCTGGCCGCCGTAGGCCTGGCCGCTGGGGCAACCGCCCTCGCAGCCGTCGCTGTACTGAGCCGGGGTCACACCCTCTTGGTAGCCGCCCGAGACGCCGAGGTCCTTGTTGCCGATCCGCAGGATCGCCAGGATCGAGCCGCGACGGTCGGCCTCGCTGATCGGGTCAACGCCCGGGTCGAGCCGCGTGCTCACCAGCGTCTCGACGCCGGAGAGAGCCAGCTCTTGGAATTCGGGGTCCGGCAGGTAGATCACCTTCGTGACGTAGTTGCCGCTCGTGACCTGGTCGAGGTCTTCCTCGGTGAACTGCACGGGCACCGGGGCGTGGGCCAAGTAGGCGTCGGTGCGCGGGGTGACAGGCGCCACCTCGAGCGTCGGGTAGAGCGTCACTTCGGCGCGGCCCGGGATGTTCTGCAGCTTCAGGCGGTAGATCGCCCCCTGCGGGAAATCTTGCCGGCTCGGCACGAACAGCGGGGCCGAGTCGAACATGCCGGCCTGGTGAACGTCCCAGCTGATCTGCATGCCGTCCGAGCCGACGAAGGCGATCTGCGTGGTGGCGCCGGCGGAGGCGGCGCCGGCGGAGTAGCCGCCGCCGTAGCTCGTGTCGTAGTCGCCCGAGCAGGCGCCGCTCTCGCAGTACTGGACCTGCTCGATCTTGTTCTCCGAGAAGCTCTTGAGCTCACGCTCCGACTCGTACAGAACACCCCCCGCGTCGGCGTAGCCGCCGGGGCCGTACGTGCCGGGCTGACCCATTCCGGGCCCCATCGGCGCCGCGGGCGGGATCACGCCCGGACCGGGCCCTCCGACTCCGGGGCCGGGGTGCATCATTTGCTGAGCGGGCGGCAGGTTGTAACCCACCTGACCACACCCGGTCGCCAGCAGCGGCAGCAGCAATAACGAATTCACAAACCAATTCCTGACGCGCATTGTTTCCCCCCTAATGCGTGATCGGGCCGCCGACCCGCACGGCTTACGCCGCACGCCCGTCGTCCGAATGACCTCTTACCCAACGCCGCAAGGCGCCGGGCTGTCCGAGTTGTTTTTCAGCGCCGAAGCCCGCCCCCGAAGTGGGTCGCTGGGCTCGCCCCGGCCGTCTCGCCCCGGGCGGCGTTGCTAGCATTCGCAACGCGCCCGAGCCGAAGTGCGGTGGACTCCCCGTGAGCATCGCTCTTAGAATCCGCCCGCGGTGGGTCTCGCATTGCTAGCAAGTCCCGGCGGAGCGGACTCCGCTGGGGCGTCCTGCCAGTTAAAGGTCGGTACCCTCCAATGCGATTCTTTGGCAAAACCGTCAAAACCGGACTATGAAGAACAGCCCGCGCAGATTGATCCGCTCCCTTTCGGTGGTGGCGCTCGGCTTTCTCGGCTACTACGCCTACGAAGTGGGCGAGCGGCTGCTGCGCCCGTCGTCGCTGCAACCGGCGCCTGGCGCCCCCACGCTGGGCGACGCCGGGCAAGGCGACGCCACGGCGGCGCCGAGGATGACCTTCGCCGACGAGCCGGCCAGCGGAGCGGGCAACGTGGTGCTCGGCAGGGCCCTCTACGCGCTGGAGCAGTGGCCCAGCCTGGCGACCAACGTCTCGCAAGTCGGCTGGATCGACGGCCAGCACGTGGAGACCAGCGGCAGCTACTTGCAAAAGGGCTCCGGCGACCGGCGACGCTTCGCCTGGCTGCTGCAGGGCCGCATCGCCGGCTCCGCCGTGCGGCTGCTGCGAGTCTCCGACGGCCGGCTGCTCTACACCGACCTGATGTGGGCCGACGACGACCCCACCGACGGCGTGCCAGGCGACCGCAGCATCTCGAGCGTCGACCTGCGGAGGCTCCGGCAACTGAACGATTCGGAAGATCCGTCGCCCAACGAGCCGGCCCCCGGCATGGCGTCGGCCTCGCTGATCGACCCGCAGAAGTGGGCCAGGTTCGGCGGCGCCCCGATGCTGCTCGAAGCGCTCCGCGAGTCGTTCCGGTTCAGCGAGGCGCGGCTGATGCAGCTGCGCGGCCGCCAGGTTTACGCCATGATCGGCCGCTGGGACACGCCGCGGTCCGACGAGCTGTTCGGCTCCGAGGGCGCCCCGACCAGCCTGCCGAGCCGGGCGCCGCACCACGCGCTCGTGGTGCTCGACGGCGAATCGCTCTTCCCGGTCCGGGTCGAGTACCGCGGCGTTGGCGACTCGCTCTCGCGCGCGGGCCTCAGCGACGACGACCGCCTGCGTGACAGCCAGCGGCCGCTGCTGCGGATCGACTTCGAGCCGCCGCGGGTTGGGGTGGAACTCGACGACTCGCAGTTCGTCTACCAGCGTCCAGACGGCTACTCCTTCCGCGACGACACCGACCGGGTGCTCGCCGCCGAGCGGAGCCGCCGCGAACGACTCACCCGCCAGGCGGCCGGTGTCAGAGCAGGTGCAACGACGCGTTGAGCGTCACGACCTTGGCCTTGCCGTCGCGGCAACGCAGCGTGTTGATCGCGCAGTTGAGCTGCTGCAAGCGATAGCGGTGGCCGATCGGCGCCCCCAGCAGCTTCGCCAAGTAGAGGCGGTTCACCACGCTGTGGGCGACGACGACGATCTCTTCGCCCACGTGTCGCTCCATGATCGCCGCGAGCGCCGGCTCAACGCGCCCAAGCACCTCGCTCATCCGCTCGCCGCCGGGGTAGCCGTGGTCCCCCTCGGCGTCCATGAACTCGGCGTAGCGTTTGGCGTCGTCGCGCTGGATCTCGCCCCACGAGAGGCCCTCCCAGTCGCCAACGTCGACCTCGATCAGCTCGGGAGCGACCACCGGCTCGAGGCCGTGCGGCGCCGCGATCGCGTTGGCCGTTTCTAGGGCGCGGGCAAGCGGGCTGCTGTAGATCTTCGCCAAGGGCCTGGCGGCCAGCGCGGCGGCGGCCCTCTGAGCCTGCAAGCGGCCGACCTCGGCCAGCGGGCCATTGACCCCCTGGCCCTGCATCACCGGCGGGATGTGCAGGTTGTGGTCCGTCGCCCCGTGACGCACCAAGTGCATGAGGCAACTCTCGGCGTTCGGGTAATCGATCAGCTGCATCGCAAAGAAGCCAAGGGTTATACGGGTCGAACAATGGAAAGGGCAGGGCAGCGAAAGCGCAGCAGCCGGCGACCTACGCGTCGCCCGACAGCCCCACCTAACCGCGCCGATCGGCCAACAGAGCCGCCGCCCGCACCGCCGCGTGCATGCCGCTCGTTTCGGCGACGCCCTTCCAGGCGAGGTCGGCCGCCGTGCCGTGGGCGACGCTCGTGCGGACGATCGGCAAGCCGAGGGTCACGTTCACCGCGCCGTGCATCGCGATCAGCTTGAGCGCCACGTGGCCGTGGTCGTGGAGCATGGCGACCACCGCGTCGAACTCGCCCCCCACGGCGCGAACCATCAGGGTGTCGGCCGGGAACGGGCCGCGGGCGTCGACACCCGCCGCGCGGGCGTGTTCGACCGCCGGGGCGATGATTCGCTGCTCCTCATCGCCGAACAAGCCCCCCTCGCCGGCGTGGGGGTTCAGCGCCCCAACGCCGATACGCGGCGACGCGCCGATCCGGTCGTAGCCCGCCGAGAGCCGCCGCACCACGCCGTCGGCAAGGCGGCATTTCTCGAGCACCCCTTCGAGCGACAGCGTGTCGATCGCCGTGCGAACCGACTCGTGCAGCGTGACATGCACCACGCCGAGGCCCACCGGGCAGGCGGGCGTGAGCTCCGGCGGCAGGTAGAGCATCATCGCAAAGTCGCTCACACCGCACAGCTCGGCCAGCAGCTCGGTGTGGCCCGGGTATTCGAGCCCCGCGGCGTGCAGCGCCGCCTTGCTGATTGGCGCCGTCACCACGCCGTCAGCCTCGCCGGCCAAAGCGAGTCGGGCGCCACGGACAATCGCGTCGTAGGCGGCCCGCCCCGATCGGGCGTCGACCGCGCCCGGGGCCAGACCCGCCAGGTCGTGCTCGCCGCAAGGCAGACAAGCCATGCGGCCCAGTCCGGTAGCGGCGAACGCCTCGGCCGGGTCGTCGGTTTCGACGACCTCGACGGCGGATCCCCGCAAGGCGACCGCACGCCGCATCACCTCCGGATCGCCCAGCACGATCGGTCGGCTGAGCAGGTGGACCTCGTCGGAGGACCACACGGCCGCAATCACTTCGGGGCCGACCCCGGTGGGGTCGCCCATCGTCAGGGCGAGCCGCTTGGCGGCCGGCGGTTGAGTCGCAGGGGGCTGCATCGTGAGAAATATTAGAGGCGAGAGAGTCCGCCCCGGCGAGGGCTAGGCCCGTGTAAGGTGAATGCCAGGGGGCCGCACGACCGACAAAACCAGCTCAGGCCCACGATTCGGGGCTCGAGACCGGGAGTCGAGTGGGATGTTTGCGGGGGTGGATGTGACAGGGAGGGATGGGCAATTATACTAAGGCTCTCGCCCCTCGTTACAGGCCCCGCAGAGTGCGACCCTGGGGCTCGAGGCCCCGTGACCCACTCGCCGCCCGACGGCGCCCTCACCCTACCCACTCTCTTCCACCGGAAACGGCAGCGATGCCCAAAGCGATGAGTATTGCTGGCATGGCGATCGCCGGGCTCACCCTGGTGGTGTTCTTGGCCGATCTGGCGCTCGGCATCCCGTTTGGCGGCGCCAACATGATGATGGACATCGGATTCGTTCTCGGCGCCGCGATCCTGACTTATCTCGGCTTCAACGCCTTCCGCGACGCGGCCTGACCGACGCGGAGATGGCTACCACGCCATTCTGCGTCATACCCGTATCGTCATTCGCCACTCGGCCCGCTTGCGGGCTCCTCTTGGGCGGACCCCTCCTGCGCGGGCTCCGACATTACGGGAACTGGCGGCGCCGGCCCGTGCTCGTGCGTCTCGAAACGGCTCGCGACTTCCGCGGCCCCCAGCCCCAGCAGCAACGCCAGCGACAGCTTGAAGCGGTCGTGATGATGGAACTGCAGTTCGGGCAGGAGATCGCTCATCGCGATGCAGAGGAACACGCCCGCCGAGAACGCCAACGCGTAGCCGGCGTTGCCGAAGCCGTCGACCGACGGCTCGCCCCTGGGCGAGACCGTGAGGTAGTAGATCGCCACGCCGATCGGAATGACCAGCGCGAACAGAGCGTTCACCAAGCTGCGGGCGGCGGGAGACCAGCCCCCTTTGCCCATCAGCATGGCGATCGTCATCGCGTCGAACGGCTTGTGCAACACGATGGCGAAGAACGTCCCCAGGCCGGGCAGACTGGCGCCTCCCTGGGCGCCGTGGCCGACGCTCGCCCCCAGCGCCACGCCGGCCAGCAGGCTGTGGAGCGTGAGCCCCAACGCGGCGCCGCCCCAGGTGAGGTTGTGGGCGTGGTCGGTGTGCGGGTGGTCGTGGGTGCAGCCCCCCGGCACAGGGTCGGGCGCGTCGCCCGCGTCAGAGGCGGGGCCTTCTCCGGTGTCGCTCGGCAGGTCGTGGTGATGGAAGCAGAAAAACCGTTCGATGAAGAACATCGCCAAAAAACCGACGATCACCCAGCGGAACGTGGGCAGCAGGCTCGCCCCGGGACCGGCGGCGCGAATGGCGTGCGGCATGAGGTGCAGCATGGCGACCCCCAGCATCGTGCCGGCGACAAAGCTCACCGCCAGCTCCGTGCCGCGGTGCGTCATCCGCAGCCACTGGGGCAGCAGCCCCCCCACGACCGAGGCGGCCACGATCAGCAAGCAGTAGTAGGCCAAGATGACGGATGGCATGGGGGGCGCCGGATAGCTGGGGGCGGAAACACGAATCGAATCGACCAGTATCCCCCGCCGGGCCATGGAAGGGAACCGCCAAGCCGCCGGGCAGCATGGCGGCAATCAGCGGGCGACCGCCCCCCCGGCCTCTCTTGCCTGCCCAAAGGCGCCGGCGGTTGCCCGGCTCGGGAGCCATTCGGCGGCCCCGAGCCCTCACCCGGGCCCTTGAGGCGAGCGGCGCCAGCGTCGACCATGGGGGCATGCCCTCACTCGCCGGTAAACTGCTCGTCGCGTCGCGCAAGCTGCGCGACCCCAACTTCAGCCGCACCGTCGTGCTGATGCTCGAGCACAACGACGAGGGGTCGTTGGGCGTGGTGCTCAACCGGCTCTCCCAGCAGACCGTCAGCGAGGTGTGGCGGGCGATCGAATTCGACCCGTGCGACAACGATCAACTGCTCAACACCGGCGGGCCGGTGCCGGGGCCGCTCATCGCACTGCACGCGTGCGAGGAGCTAGCCGAAAAGCCCTTGCTGCCGGGCCTGTTCATCTCGATGCAAAAAGAAACCGTCGACCCGCTGGTGCGGCAGACCGAGCACGCGTTCCGTTTGTACACGGGCAACTCGGGCTGGGGGGCGGGCCAACTCGATGACGAACTGCAAGCCGGCGGCTGGCTTTCGGCCCCGGCTAAGGCCGACGACGTGTTCGCCGAGCCCGAGGCGCTGTGGCCCGAGGTGACACGCCGCATTGCGCTCGACATCATGCTGCCCGCAGGCGACCGCTCGCGCGTTCCGCCCGACGCGTCGATGAATTGAGTGGAGGGGACAGGGAGCAGGTGACAGGGTCGGAGGTCGGAGGTCGGAGGTTGGATTGAGCCGAAGGCCTACGGGTTTCGGTGGGGCGACCCGGAGGGCGTGGCGAGATAGGTTCAACTGGCGCGGCGGCGCTAGCCGAACCTGCCTACGGAACCGCTGGTCTTACGCCCAAGGCGTGCTAGCACGCGCCCGAGCGGGATTTAAGGACCGCGGGGCCGCTTGCTCGCCGCCCAGCACGATCCTAGGATGCGATAGCAATGACCTCTCACGCCGCCACCTATGGCTCGGCTTCTTACGGCCGAGAGTGTACGCGTCCCGCCTGAGAGCGGGACCCCTGGATGCTGTCGCGGTTGGCTTTATAAAGCCGCCGCGCTAATTAGCACACTCTCTCCGGCGCCACGCCCGGCGCCGCTCGCCAACGAGGTATCCCGTAACCGGGAAACAGAATCATGGCCTCCGACTTCCGGCTGAAAGAACAGCTGCCGCGGCTCACCGAGCGGATCGTCGCCACGTACGATGACGACGACGACATGAATCACCTGGAGCACTGCCCGCTCCCGAAGTACGACGAGGTGATCGCCTCGATCGCGGACCTGAAAGAGATCCTCTACCCCGGCTTCCGCCAGCGCGAGGGGCTGCACCGTGGCAACGTCACTTACCACGTGGGCGACATCGTCGACCGGCTGCACGACCGGCTGACGACGCAGATCGGCCGCGCGCTGCGTCACGACGCCGTCACGGAAGGCCTGGTGGGCGATTGCACCGAGGCCCAGGACTACGAGGCGCTAGGCCAAGCCAAGACGCTCGAGTTCCTGGAGCGGCTGCCGGAGATCCGTGGCCTGCTGGCGACCGACGTGCGCGCCGCCTACGACGGCGACCCGGCCTGCAAGGGCGCCGCCGAAGTGATCTTCTGCTACCCCGGGCTCGAGGCGGTCACCGTGCATCGCATCGCCCACGAGCTCTACAAGCTCGGCATCCCGTTCATCCCGAGGATGATGGCCGAGTGGTCGCACAGCCGGACCGGGATCGACATCCATCCCGGCGCCCAGATCGGGCCGCACTTCTTCATCGACCACGGCACGGGTGTGGTGATCGGTGAGACGTGCGAGATCGGCGCCCACGTGAAGCTCTACCAGGGCGTGACACTCGGCGCGCTGAGCTTCCCTACCGACGACGACGGCAAGCTGGTCCGCGACCAGAAGCGGCACCCGACGATCGAGAACGACGTGGTCGTCTACGCCAACGCCACGATCCTCGGCGGCCGCACGGTGATCGGAGCCGGCGCCGTGATCGGCTCGAGCGTGTGGATCACGCAGAGCGTCTCGCCCCACACGACCGTGCTGCTCGAGAAGCCCTCCCTACGGATGCGCAACGACGAGGCGGACGAGTTGCGGCCAGAGACCAATTATCAGGTTTGATGGCTGCTGTTAGCTATTAGCTTTTGGCGGTTAGCTTTTACGGACTTGGCCTTCGGCCAAGGCTATTGGCTAACGGCTAACGGCTCTGAGTGGCGTCGCCACACAGCCGGCGTTAAGATTGGGGCTTTCGGTCCCGCTCACCCCGCCGCACGGCCCCATGCTCGGTCCGGTCTTCCGACAGGAGATGCTCGCCGCCGGGCGCCGCTCTCGGCAGTTTTGGGTGCGTGTGGCGTTGGGCTTGGTGCTGCTCTTCATCATGGGCGTGTGCTACGCGGTCGCGATCGAGTCGCAGCCGGGGGGCTCTTCTTCGGGCACGCTGTCGATCCAAGGCGCGGCCCAGATCGGCGTGGCTTATTTCGCCGCGTTCTCGTGGTCGATGCTCATTGGCGTGCTGCTGCTGACGCCGGCCGTGGCGTCGGGGGCGATCGCCTCGGAGCGTGAGCGAAGGACCATCGAGTACCTGTTCACAACCGATCTGTCGAACGCCGAGATCGTGTTCGACAAGTTCGCCGCCCGCATGCTGTCGGTGGCGATGCTCGTGTTGGCCACGTTGCCGGTGCTGGCGATTTTTCGACTCCTGGGGGGCGTGCCGGGGGTGCTGCTCCTGATGCTGTTCGGCCTGCTCGCCTCGACCGCCTGCATGGCGGCGTCGATCGCGCTGCTCGCCTCGGCCCGATCGGGCACGGCCCGGCTTGCCCAGCAGCGGGCGTTCCGCTGGCTGATGCTGCTGCTGATCTCGCCGGGCCTGCTGGGATGGCTGATGATCACGCCGTGGGGACAGGCCGTGATCGCTACGCCGATAGGCGGCTGGCTCCACGACATGGTGGTGAGCCCTTTCTTGTCGGCTCTGATGGCTCTCAACCCGCTCGTGGCCTTGGGCAAGGTCGGGGCCACCGATCTCACGGGGATTGGTTTGGGTGGATCGGGCTGGGAGATGTTCACCCCGATCGGCGCCCAGTTGGCGCTGGCCGCCGGGGTGCTGGTGATCACCATCGCCACGGTGCGTCGCACTTACCTGAAAGGCGCCAGCACGGGCAAGGAGACCAAAGACGCCGAGCCGGTCATTGGCCGCCGCCCGGCGGTGAGCGACCGCCCCGTGCTGTGGAAAGAGATGGTCTTCTCCACGCAGCCTGGAATTTCGCGGCGTTGGCGAAGGCTCACCCGGTTCGCGTGGATGCTGCTGATCACCTTGGGCGCGATTTGGCTGGCGCTCGGCTATTGGATGACGATCACCAATTCGGACAACGCGAGTTTCGCGATCTCACAGTTCATCTCGGGCGTGATCACAATCGGAACGGGGATCGCCTCGATCGGCGTGCTGATGGCGGGGGGCCGGGCCGCGACGCTCGTCGCTTCCGAGAAACAGCACGACACGTGGGTCTCGCTCCTCACCACGCCACTCGCTGGCAAGCAGGTCATCGGCCACAAAGCCCTCGGCAACCTGTGGTCGATGCGCTGGATGTTCGCGGTCGTCGCGGTGCTTGGCGCGTTGGCCGCCACGCTCGAAGCGCGGCTGTGGGTCGCCCTGGCGTGGCAACTTCTGATGATCTCGTTGGCCGGGGTGTTCGCCACGGGCCTGGGGCTGCTCGCCTCGCAACACTTCAAGAAGGCGACCACCGCGAGTGTGGTGACGGCGATCACGCTGGTCTTTTGCGCGGGGGCCTACCTGCCGTTTTTGATCTTGCCGCTCGCCTTCTCCGGTTCCGGCGGGGATGAGGGATTGGTGCTGCTGTCGGGCAGCTACGTCTATTTGATCGCCGCGCCGATGGTGCTCGCCCTGGGCGTCGACGAACCCTGGCTTTACGCCGCCCACGTGATCGGCACGATCGGCTACGCGGTCGCTGCGTTCGCAGTGCTCATGCGTTCGATAAGCCTGTTCGACGAGCAACGCTCCGAAGGCTCGCCCGCACTCACTGCCGGCGATCCCGCTTATTCGTCGGCGGGTTCGCCACCGGCGGCCTCTTCGGTTCCTTCGGCGGGATAGAATTTCAGCGCCGCCGAGTTCATGCAGTAACGCATGCCGGTCGGCTTGGGGCCGTCTTCGAACACGTGGCCCAGGTGGGCGTCGCACGTGCCGCAACGCGTCTCGACCCGGGTCATGAACGCGCTGCGGTCCTCGTGTTGGGCGAGCGCGTCCTTGGACACGGGCTTGAAGAAGCTCGGCCAACCGGTGCCGGAATCGTACTTCGTTTCCGACGAGAACAGGGACGCGTCGCAACGCACGCAGCGGTACTCGCCGCGCTTCTTGTTGTCCCAGTAAGCGTTCTTGAAAGGCTTCTCGGTGCCAAACTGGCACGTCACGTTGTACTGCTCCGGCGTCAGCCGGCTCGACCAGTCGATCGACTTCCAATCGACGCTCTTGGGATCGCTCTCGGGGTCCATGACGGTCGCCTTGGCTTCGGAGGTGAGGATAGGGGCCGGGGCTGCGGCGGGCTCGCTCTTCGCGGCGCCGTGCGCGGGGCTGTCGGTGGGCGCCTGAGACTCGTCGCCGGTTTGGGCGTAAAGCACGGCGGCGGCCGCCAACAGCGTCGCCGCCACGGCCAGTTTCGGCAAGTTGTTCATCAATCGTCTCCCAAGGGGGACAGCGGATTTATTCCGAGGCGGCGCTGTCGCTGAGTCGGTCGGCAAAGGCTTGACGAAACTTAGCCATTTTAGGAACGATCACCGCCCGGCAGTACCCCTGCGTCGGGTTCAGCGAGAAGTAGTCTTGGTGGTAAGCCTCGGCCGGGTAGAACGTTTCGGCGGGGCTGATCTCGGTGACGATCTTGCTGTTGAACGCCCCCGACTTGTCGAGCGCGGCCACGACCGCTTCGGCTGTGCGCTTCTGCTCGTCGTCGTGGTAATAAACCACCGAGCGGTATTGCGTGCCGCGATCGGCGCCTTGGCGGTTGAGGGTCGTCGGGTCGTGCGTCTTGAAGAAGACCTCAAGCAGGTCGGAGTAGCTAATCGCGCCCGGGTCGTAGGTGATGCGCACCACCTCGGCGTGGCCCGACAGGCCGCTGCACACCTCTTCGTAGGTCGGCTTGATCGACTTGCCGCCGGTGTAACCCGACACGACGTCTTGCACCCCCTTGAGCTGCTCGAACACCGCTTCGGTGCACCAGAAGCAACCGCCGCCAAAGGTGGCTTGCGAGGTGGGGGAGTCGCTAATGGGGGTGTTGTCGGCGGGCGTTTGGGCCATCAAAGGGCTTCCGGCTAGGAGGCACACGAGTAGAAACAGCGGCAGGTGATGCGAGATGTGATTCACGACCGACCTATGCGATTCGTAGGGAATGCAGGGCGATGAAGGACAACGTCGGGCGTCGCGCCCATTGTCATGGTACGCCCCTCGATTGCCCGACGTTCGATTTCGGCTTGCAGGACTGCTAGTCAAGGTGTCTTAGTTCACCTGTCGCGCCAAGTGACACCTCGTTTGTAGTCGCCGCTTCAAAAGCTGCCACCGAGTTAGTCTTTGACCTATTCCTGGGAGACTCGGCGGTTCGGTTCTCTCAATGCGCCGGTAATACGCATTTCGAACGGGCATGGATTGGTTGACTTCAAGTGCAATCATGTCGCTATAGCGCAGTTCATCACTTAGATTTTCGGATTACCCGTGCGGTGGCAAGCCGCAAGAGAGTAGCGATCGATATACGGATGGATTGGTAGGATTGTATGGCATCGGCGACCCGCAGGCGGCTTATCTTGGCGGCGACAGAACTCTATTACGCTCACGGCATCGCCCAAGTTGGACTCGACAAGATCTTGCAGCAAGCCGAGCTGACGAAAACAACCTTCTACAACCACTTCGAGAGCAAGGACGAACTCGTCCGTGAGGTGCTCAACGGCCACGCCGTGAGGATCCTCTCCCAGATCCAAGAGGGAGTGGCGGCCAGAACCCACGACGACCCGCGCCACGTGATGCTGTCGGTGTTCGACGTGGTCGAGGAGTTCTACAGCGGGACATCCGAGAACAGCTGCCTGTTCATCAGCGCGGCGATCACCTCGCCGGGACCCCAGGACCCGACCAACGCCGCCGCGATGTCGGGGCGTCAAGAGGTCCGCGGCCTGCTGCTCCGATTGGCCCGAGAGGCGGGCGTCGAGAACGTGGAGGCGTTCGCCGAGCAGTTCGGTTTGATCTTTGACGGCGCCTGCATCTTGCGTCAGATCGACCGCAACCCGCAGGCCATGGCCCTCGGCCGACGGCTGGCGGCGATGCTGCTTGACGCTCACGCGAGCCAGGACTGAGCCCGCCTCCTCCCGAGGGGCCCGCCTCTTCCAAGAGAGAGTCGCGTCTCAGCGCGAGGCCACGACTTGCAGCGGCACCGCGTCGGTCGCGATCTTGTCGCCCAACAGGTCGGTCAGCGTGAGCTCGAGCCGGTACGTTCCCGGCGTCAGCTCCGCGGGCAAGGGCACGCCGTACTGGATGTGGAAGTCACGCCGCCGGGTGAGGCAATGGTCCTCGACGCGCGAGAACTCGTCGCTGTCGACGAGCAGACCCGCCGCGTTGACGAGCCGGTAGCTCGTGGCCACCGCGGTCCGCATGCCTTGCTCGGTCGACACGCTGCGGTAGTTGTCGATCTCGGCGTACACGCGCATCTGGTCGCCGGGGGCGAACTCCGCCCGCACCGCCGGCTCGTAGGCGCCGAAGCCGTAGATCTCGTCGCAGAGGGTCAGGTTCCTGATCCTCAGGCTGCCGAGCTGGCCGAGTTCGGCCTGCGCCGCATTCAGGTGCAGGCCGGCCGCCGCCGCGCGTCGGCGGGCGTCGGGCTGCGCTTCGGAATCGAGCATCGTCGAGAGGGCGAACAGTTGCTTCGACCAATACGCCTGCTCGGTCGACGACAACCCATCGATCGGCGCCACCGCTTCTCCCTGCCGGCCCGCCACGAGCTGAAGCAGCCGCAATCGCGCTTGCAGCAAAGCCTCGTTGGTGTCCTGCGGCGACTCAGGGGCGGCCGACTCGAGTTGCAAGATCGTCGCGTCGAGGCTGCTCCGCCACATCGCCCCGTCGGCCGGCGCCGATTCGCTGTAGAGCCCCTTGGCCGTCGCCCGGCCCGCGGACAATCCAGCCTCACGGCCCGGGTAGGGATCGCTTGGATCGAGCGTGTGTCTATCGGCGGGCGAGGTGGCCGACACCAATTGGATCGCAGGCGACGCCGGCCCCCCTGGCTCTGGGGCGTCCAAGGCGAACCTGTTTTCGATGACCTGGGGCGTGGCGGCCGAGGGCGAGTGTGCCTCGGCCCCATGCCTGAGCGGCGGCGCGCCGAAGGCGGGCGGCGCTGTACCGGGCGACGTGGCAGAGGCGGCGGGCGCCGCTTGGCGAGGCTGAGCGTTGAGGCCGGAGGGCGAAAGACTTTGCCCCGCAGGCGATTGAGGTTGGCCCGTGGGCGGTTGGACGGTGTTGGGCGCCGTGGGCCGCGAAGCGAGCCGCACGTCGCTATCGACCTTCGTCGGGTTGCCGGGCCCGGAGGCCCCGTTTAGCTGGGAGTTGTAGGCCAGGGTGGCCACGTGCTGCTGAGCGGTGAGCTCCCACAGCGAGGGCTCCACCTGACGCAGCTTCTCGAGCAACGCCTGCTGCGCGGCGGGGTTCTGCTGGCCCAACTCGATAACCTGCGGCAAGATTCGCTGCATCGCCTCCGCCTCGCTCAGCTCCGGCGGCGGCCCGTAGACCGGCGGCGTGGGCGCCGCAGCGGCCAGGTCGGCGGTTTGACCGTACGACACCTGCTGTGTCGCAGCCGCGGCAGACCCGGGCGGGGGCAGGGGGGCTCGCGGCTTCTCGGCGGGCCGGTCGACGACGTTGCTGGCGACGGTAGACGCCGAATGCAACACGCCACGGCAGCCGCTACCGGTAGTAACGCACACCAGGACAATCGCTGCCGCTAAACGCATATCGCAAGACTGCAATCGAGGAAGGCTGAGGACGGGCGACGCGTCGATTCACGCCGCCGCTTACCCTTGCGGGCGGCGGATCGTAGATCAACCGTGCGAACGGGGGAACCTCAGCTGCGGCGCCTCACGCCGGATCGACGCAGACCGACGGCCCGTGCGACCAGCGCCACGCCCCGCGACAGCCGTGCTAGCTTGGCCGCGACGGCGCCGCGTGCGACGAGAGGCTCACCACCAGCCGCTCTAACTCGATCCTGGCCCGGGCCGGCGGCGAGTTGTGCCCCTTCAGGGCAAGGTCGGACTCCAGCAGCCTGCGGTGCAGTTGCTTGGCCCGCACGCGACCGATCTGGCGCAGCTGGCGCTCGGCGTCGGCCGTTTTGAACCGGGGGAAGCTGGCGCCCTCGACCGCTTCGCGCAGGTTCGGTCGGCGGCCCTCTCGCTCGGCCCGCTCGATCACCGCCGTGGCGTCGGCGAACTTGCGCAGCGTCGAGCTGAGCTGGGCGAAAACGCCGATCGGCTGCTCACCCGCCATCAACAGCCGATCGAGCTGCCGCAGGGCGTCGGCGGCCCGTCCGTCGGCTACCGCGTCGATCATCTCCCAAGCGGTCCGCACGCGCCAGCCGCCCACGTGCTCCTCGACCAACGCATCGTCGATCACCGGTTTCCCGCCGCCGTCGCTCGCCGCCAGCAGCGCGAGCCGAGCGATCTCCTGGTCTAGCACCCCTAGGCTCGTCGGCAGCCGTTCGAAGACCGCGTCGAGCGCCGAGGGGGCGATCTTGGCGCCGTGCTCCTTGATGGCCCGCTGGCTGAGCCACTTCTTCGCCGAACGCACGAAGGCGGTGAGCTCCGCCCCGCGGTCGGGCGCCGAGCAGCGGATCACCAGCCCGTGCTCGGCCGCCATCTTGCCGAGCCGGGTGTTGCCGATCGACTTGGAGAGCTCGAGCACGAGCACGCCCCGGCCCGGACGCTCGGCGAACTTCTCGAGCGCGTCGCGGTAAGTCGAGACAAACTTGTCGGCGTCTTCGACCAGGGCGGCGGGCGGCCCGCCGCCGAACAGCGACATGCTCGAGATCGCGTCGGCCACGTCACGCCACTCGGCGCGGTCTCCCTCGAACGCGGACCAAGCGAAATCGGCGTCGCCGCCGCCCACCTGGCGGCGCATCGCGCCGAGCACCTCGCGTTTGAGGAACGCCTCACTGCCGGCCACCAGGCAGAGCCCGTGCGGCTCGTGCGCGGCGGGGTCGAGCAGGAAGTCGAGCCCCGCGACCGACTTGTCGGATTTTTTAGAAGTCTTCGCCACGCGAGCAGTTTACCGCCGACGAGCCCTCGGCGTCAGCCGCCGGCGTTCTTGATGTGGCCGGGAGGCTATTGCTCTGTGCGATCCTGCTTGAAATTGGGCTGGTATAGACGGGGTCGGTGCTAAGCACTTCGGACGCCGGCAGCCTTGGTGGACAACTCCGGCAACTTACGTTGCCGGCTAGCCAGATGGGCTCGCCAGACGCCGCCTGGGGCGACGTTGTCTAATCGGTCCAGGCGGCTAAGCGCTCGCTTCCCTCGCCCGGTGAGCGGGACGTGTTGTCGTGGACCAGCAGGCCTTCTTCGCCGACGAAATAGTTGGCCGCTTCGGCCACCACGAGGTTGAACGCCTCGGCGTCTTCGGCTGGGTGGACGGCGGCGACGACCGCCTCGCCATCGAAGGTCCGCAGCCGGTCGCCCACGGCCACTTCGCGCGCCATCCGCCAGCCGGCGCCGTTGACCCAGTAGGGGTGGCCGACGGTCGAGCGGACCGTGGCGCCCCCCTCGTAGGCGATCTCAACCATCGGGCTGGGGTCGCGGATGGTCGTCTCCAGCACCGGCCGCCAGACGAGCGAGTCCGTCGCCGCGTCGTGAGCGAGCACCAGGTCGCCCGCCGCGAGCGATTCGATCGGCCGGTTGCCGCGCTTGCACCACACCGGCGTGCCGGCGACGAAGCACTCGCACTGCCTTGGCAGAATAAACTCCTGAGTCGATTGGGTTTGTGATTCGGTGGGCGCCTCTTCGGGGTAGTCGTAGCCGCTATAATCTTGCGAATACTGCCACCACGTGCGGGGGCTATCGGAGAATTCTTCTCCGGTTACCTGCGCGAGCACCCAGCCGATTTGCCTGTTGTTGCTCACCGCTTGCGCGTTGTGTTGTGCGATCGCATTCTCGGTCAACGCCGCCTCCCGATAGGCCCGGTACGCTTCGCGCCGAACGGTCCAAGCGATTGTCCTTTGCGACTGCATTTCAGCGCGTTGTCGCTGCTGAAAAGTCATGCCCTGTGCGGAGATAGGGGTCGAGCGTGGGGTGACGATCCGGCTGCGTTCTTTCAAGAGGTTGCGGTCGGTCGCTGTTCCCATCGCCTGGTGGCGGTAATGCACCTGCCCGAAGGAATCAACTCGGACTTCGTAGTGCGACTCAACGGGCGCTCTGAACCGCTCGACCAGTAGCGGAAGAACGTCCTCCAACGGCTTGTAGCGCAGTCGCTCCAAGGCCTCGCCCCGCAGCTCTTCGCTTGGCGCCAACAGAGTGTGGCGGATCAGCGACGCGGTCGCCTCGACACCGTACATCCGCCCGAGAGCATCGACGAACGCCACACACATCCGCTCTTCGATGGCTCTTTCGCTGGCTTTGGCCGAGTCTTGGCCCGAGGCGAGCCGCTCGAACACCGGGATGGCGGTCGTGTCGACCTCTGCTTGCAATTCTTCGAGCACGCTTTCCGCCGTATCGGGCTGCTCGCCGATCGCCCGTCGCCACGCGGCGATGCGGACTTTCCATTCTTTCTCGGCCTTCATCGCGTGGCGCCGCTCTGCTCGACGCCTGGCGGCTTCGTCGGGCGAGACGAGCTCGCCCTCGTCCCACACTCGGTCCAAGGCTCGCAAGGCGGTCTTGTTCGACGCGTCGGCCTGGAGCACGCCGAGCCAATGGTAAAACGCCTCGTCTTCGAGTCCCTGGCGGCGGCACCAGCGAGCCAAGTCAAAGTGGCCCTGAGGCGTGTTGGGCGTTAGCTCACGAGTCGCCTCGTAGCGGTCGAGCCGCTCGTCTTCCCGCGCGAGTCGTTGGGCCTCACGCACCGGCATCGGCTCATCCCCCACCAGCACCATGCCGGCGGATCCAGTAGCGACTGATACGCCGGCGGTTGGCGCGGTTGGCTGAGCCATCGACTGGGTGTATCCACCCAACACCACCAGACAGCCCCAAGAAAAACACCCCAGACCTCCCAGCACCCGCCGCCTTGCCTTGCGGCAACCCTTCGTGACCATTGTCAGATCCTTCGACCGAGTGAGCGAATTCCAGCCTCTCAAGCCGATTCGTTCAACCGTCGGAGAATATTCCGCTCGCAGCGGCCGCACGGAGAATCGCGTTCATTCTTCCGCTTTTGGCGCCACGGTCCACATCACCAAGCCGCCGCGTGGCGGCAGTTCGAACGAGCGATCGTCGGTCGCACGATCGACGCCCGCCACCTCATTGAAGCCGTCGTCGTTGAGCGCGCGCCAGGCGGCGCCCTCGGCCAAGTCGTCGGGAAGCGTGACCTGCTGTGGCTCGTCCGAGCCGTTGATGGCCGCCACGTACCAGCGGTCGCCGCTGCGGCGGGCGATGGCGGCGTGGCTGCCGGGGTAGCCGGCGATGAAGCGGGTTTCGTCCCATACGGTGGGCAATTGCTTGAGATAGTCGATCTCGTCGGCGCCCAGCGTTTCGAGGTCGCTCGGCTTGAGGCCCAGGTGCGTCACGGTGGAGAAGTAGAGCACCGGCAGGGCCATCTCAAAGCTCAGCCGGGTGCGGCGCTGCGGCCCGTCGGACCATGGCGTGAGCCGCTCGCCGACCATCAGCGGCGTGAAGTCCATCGGCGCCACGGCCGCGCGGGTGAACGGCAGCACCGCGCAGTGCCCCGGCTGGGCGTCGGCGTCCGCCTGCTCGAACGTGCTGTACTCCATGCCGCGGACCGCCTCGTTCGTGACGAAGTTCGGGTACATCCGCTCCCAGCCGCGCGGCAACGTCGTGCCGTGGAAGTTGACCGAGAGCCCGTAGCGGGCCGCGTCGCGGGAGAGCTGCTCGTAGAACCGCATGCCCGACTGCTTGTCGCCGCCGAAGAAGTCGACCTTGATCCCCTTCACGCCGATCTTCTCGAGCCAGGCCATCTCCTCGCCGCGGGCCACCTTGGTGTGCATGCGGTCGCGGGGCGACTGGGGGGCGTCGTTGGCGGCGCCGTTCGAGTTGTACCACAGCAGCACGTCGACCCCCGCCTCGCGGGCCTCTTCGACGAGCTTGGCGATCTCGTCGCGGCCGATCTGCGTGTCCCACAGGGCGTCGATCAGCACGTACTCCCAGCCGAGTTCGGAGGCCATCTTGATATAGTTGCGCTGGACCGAGGCGATGGTCGCGTCGTCCTTGAGCGACAGCCAGCTCCACGCGACCCGCCCGGGACGCGGCCGCTCGGCCTCGTAACGCGGCTCCACCAGGTCGGTGGCCCAGGTGTTCTCGACGATCGGCGCCAGTGTCTCGCCGACAACAACGTAGCGCCAAGGCATCAGGTCGCCCGCCTTGACGGTCGGCGCGACCGGGTCGTCGGGGTCGTTTTCTGGGGGCTGAGGGAAGGCGATCTTGTACACGCCGCCGGTCGACTTGTGGGCGAGTTTGCCGCCGCAGTAGCCGCCGTCGACGCCGGTCTCGCTCACCAGCAGCCACCCCGCGTCGCCCACGCGGAAGAGGGCGGGGAAGCACCAGCCGTGCTCCATGGAAGAGGGCTCGCCGACCGGCGTGTCGATCTTGTAGTGCTCTTCGTAGCTCGGCTGAGTGCGCGACCAGCCGCTCTTGGCCTCGGGCATCGGGTGCAGGAAGCCGGTCGCTCCTTCGGGCGTCGCGAACGATGTCGCTTCGCGCTCCACGACGATGCGCTTCGGCCCGCTCTTGGCGAACCGGTAGGCGAACGCCAGCCCGTCGTTCGCCACGCGCAGCAACACGTCGAGGCGGTGGCCGTCGGCGTCGGCGATCGTGTATTCGGCGTGGCGCATCGCGCGTTTCACCGCGCTCGTCTTGCCCGCCGGCAACTCGTACTCGACCTCGAGATCGAACGGCTTCGTCTCGCCGGCGAGAACCACTCCCTTGGTGAAATCGCCCCACGAGCTCTTCAGGCCAAGCGAAGACCGGGCGAGCACGATCTGTTCGCCGAGCGTCGCTTGGTAGCCGAGCCGGCCATCCTCGACCGACACCTCGACCGCCAGCTGGCCATCGGGACTGGTGACCACGGCGGCTTGGGCCGTCGCCACGAGGCCCATCAAGCCAAGGGCCGTGGGCAGAGCGATCACGCTCAGCAAGCAAACGCGGATGGAAGAGCGGAGACGCGTTGACATAGGAGATCGGCAGGTAGAGCGAGAGGGCGACCGAACGGGGTGACCTGATAGGACGACGGGGCAATACGACCGGGCGGGGCGGCTGCTCGGCAAGCCGAGGCGGATCGCACGCGCGGAGACGCCAAGCCTGGGATCAGCGAGGCCTGTTCCAAGAGTCTCGCCAGAGACCTAAACAGCCTATCTTACTACGTCCGGGGCCCGCATAGAAACCATTAGCCCCAAAGACACACACCCAATCGCCGAGCTGCGAGGGCTAATCTTCGTCGAATCCGATGCTCAGGTAGGGCGTCAGGCGGTCGATCCGCCCGTCGATCCCGGCCAGCTCGGCGTCGAACCGCGGGTCGCCCTGGCCGCCGTAGCGGCCTATGACATCCTGCAGCGTGAGCCCCTCTTGGAGGCCATCGACGGCGGGGCAGTAATCGGCGGGGCGGAAGCCGGCGGCGAGGCTCGCCATGGCGACCCGGCCCTCGGCGACCTCCCTACCGAACCGCACGCCCGCGCGGTCGGCCGCGAGATCGGCGAAGCTGAAACCGGTCCCTCCCTGAGAGTCGACCAGTTCTTTGGCGAGCCCGATCGCGCGGGCCTGCTCGTCTCCTGCTCGCAACGCCAATCCGGCGGAGACAAAGAAGTGCTTCGCCAGGTCGACCCGCCCGCGGACGGTCGGTTTGACGGCGGCGAGGGCAGCGCGGGTGAGTTTGGGCGTCGCCGACCGGTCGGCGGCGACCAGGCCGCCCCGCTTGGCGAGCTGGCCCGTGTCGTCCATCGCCAACGCCAGGGCGTAAACAAACGCCTCGCGTTCGGTCTCGTCCGGCAGCTCCGCGGCGGTGCGGGCCGCGGCTCGCACCAACAGCTCGGTGCGCTGCTCGGGCTCGGCGGCGCGCAGGCGCGGGTCGCCCGAGGCGGCGGCGATGGTCCGCAGCACGATGTCGATCGCCTCGCCGAGCGTCGACGCTTTGCCCGGCTGACCGACCGGCTCTAGCGGCTTGTCGAAGGCGGGCGCCGCCGCCACGGCTGCACGCCCCTCGGCTCGCAATCGTTCGGCCGCCCGCGGCGGGGCGACGGCGGGGGCCTTGTCGGCGACGGGGTTCAGGGCGAGCCCGCCGGGCCCTCGGTTGGGAACCCGGGCCGGCGCCGCGCGGCCCGCGGCGCGGTTCTTCACCCGGCGCAGAAAGTTCTTGGCGGCCGGGTCGTCACTCAGCCCCGAGCCGAGCGCCCCGTAGGCGTCGGCGAGTCGGCGGCTCGTGGCGGGGGTGAGTTCGGTAAAGCTGCTAATGTCGCGACGGCGGATCTCCTCGCCGACCATCGACATGATAAGCGTGTTGACCGGGTCGAAGCGGATTTGGAACGAGGTGAGCCGCGACCGCCGGTCGCCCAGCAGCGGCCGCATCACGCTGTCCATCTCGGCCGAGTGGCTCGCCCCCAGGTGGTGCCCCAACTCGTGCAACAGCAGCTCGAGCCGCTCCGGCTCGCTGACGTGCTGCGACCACTCGCGGATCATCAGGTGGCTGTTAAGCGGGCCGCGGGTGCCGCCCAAGTGGGTGCGTCCGACGGGCAGCTGGTACTGGCTGGCGAAGCCGATCGCGATGACGCCCGGCGGCGGCTTCACGTCGCGTTCGAAGTTGGCGAACGACTTCATAAAGTCGTTCTCGCGGTTGTCGGTCCGCCAGCGCCCGTAACGCGCCACGCGGAGCCGCACGCCGGCGTGGCGCTGCAGCACCACCGAAGCACGTTCCACGCGGGCCCGCAGCCGCGCTTGCCACACGGCCGGCAGCGAGGGCTCGTCCTCGTCAACGAGGATCATCACGGGGATCTCGGCGACGGGCATAAAGCGGGCGTCGCCTGGCAGCACGCGACCGGTCTCGGCGCCCTCGGCTGCCTCGGCAGCGCCGAGGCCGATCTCGTGCAGGTCGATGACGCCGCTGGCGTTTTGCCCGAAGTAGTAGGGTGTGTTCGCCCGCAACAAGTAGCCGCGGCGTTCGCCGGACGAGTTGAACGCCACGTGCAACGGGTCATCGGCGAATAGGGGCCGCACCTCGCCCACCTTCAGTCGGAGCTGGTACGGCTCGCTCGTCGCGGGCGAGATCAGCGTGTCGAGCGGCCGCGGGGTGCGGTTGGCCAGCACGAACACATCGGCCCGGGCCAGATGGGGGAGCAGCAGGAGGAGCGTCGCGGCGCAGCCGATCACGGCGTTGGCGAACAACGCGATCGACTGGCGACGCCACACGAGGAACTTCATGCGATCATTCTACACGCAAAAGCACGTTGGGGCCCCGTCTGAGCGCAGGCGGGCTCGGGCCACGCCCACCCGCTCTGACGCCTGTCGCGCCCCCAAGGTTTCCTGGCCAACGCCTACGGGAGCCTCTCGCCCTCAGCCGGCGTGGCGGCGACGCACACGGCGTTGCGGACGCTGATCGCGGGTGCGGCGGTAGCCGAACTCGATGGCGAACCATTCGGCAAACCGCTCACGGTCGTTGTAGCTGCTGTTGCGCTCGTCGAGCAGGTGGCCGAGCTCGTGGATCAGGATGTTGTTGAGGTAGTAGTCGCGAATGGTCTCCTCGGTCCAAGTGAGGGTCCACTCGCCCGGTTCCGGTGCGTCCCAGCGGCCGCCGTACATGCGGGCCTCGTTGACCACGTTGGGCGGCGGAGGCGAGTAAAAATGCTCGACCAGCGACTCATCAATCGGGTAGAGGTAGAGCGCTCCGCCCCACTGCATGCCGTAACAAGGAAGGCTCTGCTTCTTCCGCGTCATGCGGCTGAGCTGCACGACCGACAAGTCACGCAGAAACCATTCCGGCAGCGAGGCAAGCCGATCGCGCACTTCGGCGGGGGTCACGGCGTGGCGGTATTCCTCGCCCGGCGGCTGGACAATCACCTTGTAGCCTTTGATCTCTTCGGGCTCTTCGTGCCAATCCTCGGGCGGCGAGAAAGGCAACGACTCGTTGCGCGAGCCGACCCCACGCCGCGACTGCGGCTTGCTGCGCCGCGAGATCGCGGCGCCAACCGATGAGTTGCGACGGCTGGCTTGGCGAATAGAAGACTTGCTTTGGTAGTCTCGACGCGAATGCTTCCGATGAGACATGGCGCTGCTGACGGGATGAGGGTGCGACTAATAAAATCGCGCCGAAATCTTCCTCATGACTTCCGTGCAACGTTTGGCCTGGGTGGGAGAACACTCTCGGATGAACTGCCTCGTTCACACTCGAGTGGAAGGCCAACAGGGGGGACCAATTCGGCGGTACATTACTATCGTACGACGCCCGGGAACCCGGAATCAAATCAACGATAAAACGTTCTACAACAAAGACTTACACTTAACGGAGCGGATGAAATCGGCTTCAAATTCTGGTTCACCGCACCCAGTCTTTTAGGGGGTCTACAAGCCATGAATTGCGCTGCGTGGCGGCAACCCTATGCCGTAACTGGAGTTATCCAAACGGCTAAAAACATGCGGCATATCGCAGCACGCTCGGCTAATACGGATTCGCGCACAACTAATTTTATTTGAAATTATCCTGACACAAGACAGCGGCTACTCGAGCCCGACAATTACCCCATTCGGGCTACTCTCTGTGGCGGATGTCGGCCACCGTCCGGCTCGTCTCGTATCGCCCAAGAGAAAGAATCTCAACCGAGATTGGCAGGGCATCGCCGAACTCGGTGCTCACGAACAATCACGGCGCCGCCGCTCTTCAGAGCCTTGCGAGGGAGTGAGCCATCGCGTCCCCAACGCACCTGCCGCACAGCCCGAGAGGGACGGCTGAAGCGTGGGGGGGGCCGATTACCGTCCTCTTAGCGGCTGTTACGATGTGGTGAAGGCGAGCGATCTCCGGCGCTCGCGCAGAACGCAGCCGACTGCACGCCGCCGCTGTCCGCGGCTTGCTTGCTTCCAGGCGAGCCAGACCGACGCCGCCTCCAACGCTACCCATCCGTGCGTTCCGCACTAACCGACCGCCCCGATGACGCCTGCCTCTACCGCTGATGCCCCGCCGACCGAGCCAACGGCCGATTGCTTGGTGATCGGCGGCGGCGTGATCGGGCTGTCGATCGCATACCGGCTGGCGGGCGACGGACAGCGGATCACGCTGCTCGAGCGCGGAGAAACGGGGCGTGAGGCTTCGTGGGCCGGCGCCGGCATCTTGCCGCCGGGCAGTTGGTACTCCGATCACCCGGCCCTCGCCGAGTTGGCGGAGGCCGCCCGGGTGCAACAGCCCGAATGGTCGCGCCGATTGCTCGCCGAGACCGGAGTCGACGACGAGCTGCATTCCTGCGGAGCGGTTTACCTGCTTCCGGACAGGCTTGGCGACGACTTCTTAGACCACGCCCACGCACGGTTTGACGACTGGAGTTCGCGAGGCTGCGAGGTCTCTGCGCTTCACGCTGGCGACGCACGCTCGATCGAGCCGGCGCTGTCGCCTGAAGCGGCCGGTTGCAAGGCGCGCTGGGTCGCCGCCGAGTCGCAGCTGCGCAATCCGCGTCGGCTGACCGCCCTGAGGCACGCGTGCGAGCGGCTTGGGGTGCGGATCGTTGAGCAAGCACCGGTGGAGCGGCTGAAGACGAGCGGCGGGCGGATCCACGCGGCGATCACCCCGCGCGGAGAGTTCGCCGCCGAGCGGTTTTGCTTGGCCAACGGGGCCTGGGCGGCTCAGCTGGCCGGCGCCTGCGGCGGCGAGCCGCGGCTGAGGCTGCCGGTCAAACCGATTCGGGGACAGATGCTGCTCCTCCGGCAGAGCGAGCCGACGCTCCGCACCATCGTGCATCGCGGGCCGCTCTACCTCGTGCCGCGACTCGACGGCCGGGTGCTGGTCGGCGCCACGGTCGAAGACGTCGGCTTTGACAAACGAACGACGCCCGAAGCGACCGAACGGCTCCGCAAGTTCGCCATCGAAACGGTCCCCGCCCTCGCCAAGGCCGAGGTCGAAGCCGCCTGGTCGGGGCTGCGGCCGATGGGTGGCGACGGGCTGCCGATCGTTGGCGCAGCGCCGGGGTTGGCGAATTGCTTCGTCGCCGCCGGCCACCACCGCTCGGGCCTGCAGTTCGCGCCGCCGACGGCCGACGCCATCGCCGCACTCATGGCGGGGCACGAGCCGGGTTCTCCGTTCGAGGCGTTCACGCCAGAACGCTTCGTCACGGTGCGGCAGTAGCCACAGCAGCCATTGCGGCGGGAGACACTTTTCGGCGCAGCAGGCGTGAAGGTTCCGCGCGATCCCTTAGCCCCTGCCCCAGCGGGGGAGGGGGAGCAAGGTCACTCCACCTCGACGCGGAAACCGAGGGCGTATTCCGCCGTCGAAGTGTCGGGACAGGTGATCCAGAGGGCGTCGCCATCGCGGGTCCACTCGCACTCGGCGCCCGTGGCCAGCAGTGTCACGCTCTTCGGGTCGGCGCCGAGTAGCCCGGCCGCCTCGCCCATCGACGCGGCGCACAGCTTCGTGCCGGTCGGGGGCACGGTCATGCACCAGACGTAGAGCGAGCCGTCCTTGCCGCGCGTGTAGCGCAGGTCTTCGGGGGTGAACTCGAACTCGACCTGCTTGCGTCCCAAGGCGCCGCGCGGCATGTTGCGATCGCCCTCGCGGGTCGCCTCCCAGGCGTAGGAACCGTAGATCCCCTCGCCGTGGAGCTTCATCCAGCGGCCGACGCCCTCGAGCATCTCGGGGCAGCCCGGCTCCATGCCGCCAGTGGGGGTGAGCGGCACCGAGACGGCGAAATTGCCGTCACGCGAGGCGAACTCCAGAAGGCCCTTCACGACGTACGACGCGTCGTAGTAGAAGCCGGGCTCGTAGAACCAGCCGCCGATCGCCATCTCGCCCATCCACACTTTGTCGGAGGAGGCGGCGCCCGAGGGGATGCGGCTCTCGGACGTCGAGGCGAGCCCCGGCTGGGCCTTGCTGAACTTGATAATGGCGAATGTGTCGACCTCGCTGCGACGCTCGGTCGTGCGGTTGAAGAAGTCGGCCACGACGCGCTGCGCCGCGTCGCACTTGAAGCCCGAGCCGCTCTTCTTGCCACTGAACGGCTGCCGCGAGTTGCCGTCGGTGTAGATCCAGTCGGGATCGTATTGCTCGACGGCGTCCATGATCCGCTCGGCCCACTGCGTGGCGTACTCGCGGGCGTACGGCAGGTGCTTGTCGAAGATCCCCTGGCGGCCGTGGGCGATCAGGTGGACCGGCTCGTACTCAGGGTAGCCTTCCAGCGGCCGGCCGTAGAGTTGCCGCGGGTCGTAGCCCTCCCACCACTTGCCCTTGCCGTCTTCCTTGGTGAGCACGCCATCGTACGGAACGCCCGCCTTGGGACCCGACGAGTCGGCGCCGAACGCCGGCTGCCACCACCACCAGGTGTACTCGTGGTGGAAGGAGATGCCGTAGCGAATCCCTTCGTCACGCGCCGCCGCGACCCACTCGCCGACGATGTCGCGCTTCGGGCCGATGTTCACTGAGTTCCAAGGCTGGTGCTTCGAATCCCACAGGTCGAAGTTGTCGTGGTGCACGCCCATGATGTTCGCGTAGCGGAAGCCGGCGTCGCGGAACATCTGCATGTACTTCGCGGCGTCGAAGTCGGGGATGCTCCATTGGTTCAGCACGTCCTTGTAGCCGAACTCCGAAGGGTGCCCGAAATACTTCCGGTGGTTGCGGTACGCCTTTTCGTCTTCGAGGTACATCTTTTTCGCGTACCAGTCGTTCGACTTGCCGGCGGCCTGCGGTCCCCAGTGGATCCAGACACCGAACTTCGCGTCGCGGAACCAAGCCGGCCCGCCGGGGTGCTGCTCGGCGATTGACTCCCAGCTGGGCTCAAACGGGCCGGGGGTGATCGGGAAGTCGAGCTTCTCCTCGGCGAAGGAGTCGGGGTCGACCTGGGCCGAGGCGATCGGCAGCAACAGAGAACAAGCGACAAGCGCCAACAACGAGGACCTTAGCAGCATCGGTGCGTTCCGGAAGAGAGTTGGAGAAGCGGCGTGAAGAATCACAACAACCGACCTATGGTAACCGAATCGGCCGCCGAATTGGCCCCGCCGTCGGTCTCGGAATCGAGACACGGTGTTTCGCCGGTTAAACCGCTAGAACAACGGGCGGAATCCCGCCGCGGCGAAGTGAGCGTCGTTCGTGAACACCTCGCTCAAGCCGAGTCGCCGCATGATCTGAAAAGAGACACAATCGACGATGCTGGGCCCACCAGCGTGCGCCGTTTCATAGGCCCGCCAAGCCTGCTCCCAGTCTGATTCGTCAGGCGTGATCAAACGCCCTTCACTCGACATGCTGGACGCGAGCGCAAAGACGCGCCCACGGAGCGGGGTTCGAGCCACGGCGTTACCCGCTTCGAGCAGCACGAAAGTCGTCGCTAAGAACTCACGGCGTTCCTTGCGTAACTTCTCGTACGCTTCGAGAGCCGCAGGACGCCATTGATCCGACCGATTGAGGAGCGCGATTACGCCTACCGTGTCGAGAAATACCGGCCTCACGGCTGGTGCTCATTGTGTCGGGCCGCGAGATCCGAAACGCCGGTTTCGACACTCTGCTCGAGTATGGTGTAGATGCTCGCCGTGTCCGGCGCCTGACCGTTTCCTAAGGTATGGCCGTCGGCCACATCGCCCTGCGTCAGTCGTGGCTCGAACTCCACCCGCGCACCCGCAGGCAGCTCGACCGGCTCGACCGGACGGAAAACGCCGTTTTCGAAGATCGCGTGGATCGTGGGCATGGCCGGGGGACCTAGGGGGCGGGGGGAGATTCTCTCACCAAGTATACCCCGCGGCGGCGGAGGGTCCTACTTCTTCTTCGGCCACGGTCCTAGTGGAGCCTGCCGGAATTCACTTCCGGCAGGCGGAACAGTTGTCTTCCGCGATAGCGAGCAGACCACCATCAATTCCTAGTGCAGCGCCGCCGCGTCGCGTGGCCGCCGGAGCCGGTGGACGCGCAGGCGCGCGTGCTCGGGCCGATCCAAGTCGGCGGCCGTTGTTCGACGCACGCGCCCGTGCGAATGGATCACCCAAAGCAAGATCGAGTCGCGCGAGGCGAAGTTCGTGCGGAACGTCTCGCGGTTGCCGTTCCACAACTCGGCGCCGCTCAGGCAACGCCAAAACGTCCGGCGCAACGATCGGCTCAGGCAGCGGGGCAGGGAGTAGTCGAGCCAAACAACGTCGGTCGCCCGTGGCCAGACGAGGTCGCGGCAGCGGTCGTAGTTGCCGTCGACCACCCAGCGATCGCCGCGGGTCACGCGGTCGATCTGGCGGCGGGTCTCGTCGTCGGGGCGCGCGCGCCAGCCGGGGCCCCAGTGGATCGCGTCGAGCTCGGCGAGCGGCGCGTCGAGCCGTTCGGACAGCGCACGGGCCAGGGTGCTCTTGCCCGAGCCGCTGCAGCCGACGACCGAGATGCGCTCACCGAGCAGGTCCATGCCCGCCAATTGTAAGCGCTGGCCCCGGGGCGGCGAAGCGAGGCGCCTCAAGCGCCGGCCGACTGGGTCGCCGATTCCACCGCCGGTTTCAGCCCGAACCGTTCATTGTAGAAGCCGAACTGCTCGTCGAGGTACTCCGGTTCGATGCCGAACTGGTCGAGCGAGTAGCGGTGCTTGCCGTGTTTGTTCTGCGGGTGGTCGGCGATCCACTGGCGCATGGCCGACTCGAACGCGTCGGTGTACTCCAGCCCAAACCGCTCGTAGATGCCACGCACCGTGGCGACCGGGTCGCTCACCATCTCGCGGTAGAACACGTCGGTGAAGCAGTGGGGGTGGGTGTCGCGGGTCCGTATGGCCGAGCGGAACATGTCGGCGAACATCGGCGCCACGGCGTGGTGGTCGTCGTCGTACGGGTTGTCGGTCGTCAGCAGCCGCGAGACGGTGAACAGGCTCAGCGACGAGGGGACCGCCTCGCTCAGGTCGCGGTGCGTCTGCACCACGCAGGCGTCGGGGAACGCCTCGACCAAACCGCGCAGCCCGCACAGGTGCGCAGGGTTCTTGAGAACCCACGGCCGGTGATCGCCCCCCCAGCCGAGCAGCTTGAGCTGCGAGCGGTAGAAACGGTACGCGTCGAACATCACCGAGTCGTCGCACTCCGAGATCCAACGGATGTACTTGTTGACCGGCCCCCAGCAGATGAACGTCGGATTGATAAACGTGCGCTGCATCAGGGCGACGCACTCCTCGGGCCCATCGGGGCTGAGCTTGTGGACCGGCCTAAGCTCGGGCACGAGCGTGTCGATGCCGCGGATGCCGATCGCCATCTCCCGGCGGCGGCGGTCTTTCTGGCCGAGCCACGTGGGGTCGTAGGGGCAGTGCCCCTCCCAGATCATCAGCGGCCGCCGCCCCGGGTCGCAGCCCAGCAGGTTGTAGAGCAGCGTCGTGCCGGTGCGGGGCAGGCCGACGACGAACAGCGGCTTGGGCGTGGGAACGTCTTCGACGCCCTCCAAACGACGCATCGCGTCAACCACCTTCAGCCGCATCATCGCCGAGGAGATCAGCATCACGTTGATGAACCGCCGGCCGAACGACGTCATCCGCATGTCGCACTCGATCGAGTCGACGAGCGCCTCGAGCGGCGACTCGAAGTCGCCCGCGCCCCAGTCCTCAAGCCGCGTCTTGCGCTGGGCGAAATGCTTGATCTGGTCGACCGACATCGCCCGGGCGGGCCAAACGAGGTCGGCGCCGCGGCTGAGCGACTTGGCGAGGCGCCGCGCCAGCGGGTCGCGTGCGGGGGCGTGATTCATGGCGACGCGGGGTAGGACGGCGGCGGGGCAGGGGGGCGAGTCCGCGCCCAAGGCGAGGGTGCTGAGCCCCCGCCTTGTGTGGCGGCGGGAGGGAACTATTCAACACTAATGCAAGCGAAGCAGGGATCAAAGCGATCCCGCTGGCTTTTTCAATCTCGCCCCCAACAGCACCCGACAGGCGCTCCCCCGTACGCCAGATTCATTCTAGCTATTTGACGCCGCTCGCCTGATCGCAACGCTCACACGAAAAAGTGCAGCGATAATTGAAACTTCTTTACTAAAGCGTTGACTCTCCCAACTTTCATGCGATTATCGTGGAATGCTCGTGCGGCTGACTGCAATTCGGTCGGTTTGCCGCGCGGGTGAATAGGGAGCAGCGCCACTGATGGCGACTCTTCCCTCCCCCCCAACAACACGTCCTTCGAGCGAGCCCGACCACGAAGACTCGGGATCACTCGACCGACGCCCACCCCCATGGATCCGAGTGGTAGGCGGCGACCACTCGGAGTAATCGTTTTGGCCAGTCCAAGCGACAGGCATGGTCACGCGCGAGCTAGCGCGGCGTGGCTCATCGCCGATCGTACGCATCCCTCTTCGCAACCGCTCCCTTCGACCTTGGGACGGACCGGGAGTGTTGTCGGCTTCTTGGGGCAATCGCTGATTCAACCCTGTGTTGCTTGAGGGGGAAGTTGCGCGCTGAACGACCGTAGCCACCGATTGACACCACTTGGCAAGAAGCCCTCCTCTCACGCCCCCCCAGCCGGATGATTCGCTCCACCGACAACGCCGCCAATCGCGAACTCGACCTGTGGGTGGTCACACCCTCCCACAGCTGCGATCCCGCCTTGGCGATCGCCGCGAATCGGTCGGGTCGGATCGGCTTGTTGGATCTCGGCCACGGCGCGCCGGCGGAAGAGAAGCGTCAAGCCGTCGCGATGCTGCGTGAGCACACACGCCACGCGAGCCGCTACGGCGTGCGGAGCGACCGCCGCTTCGACGGCGACAATTCGCTCGAAGACCTCAAGCAACTGCTCGGCGGCGCGCGACTGCCGTGGCTCCTGCTCGCCGGGGCGCCAGCCGACGCCGACAAACTCAGCGCTCAGGTCACAGCCGCGCGAGAGATCGCCGATCGGGTTGCCATCGAAGCGACCGATCTCGCGACGGCCGAGTCCGCCGCCCAGCAGGGCGTCGACGCCATCGTGCTCAAGGGGCACGAGGCGAGCGGCGCCGTGGCGATCGAATCGAGTTTCTTGCTGCTGCAGCGGGCAAGCCGCCTTGAGGGGGCGCCGCCGGTCTACCTGCAGGGCGGCGTTGGTCCCGACACCGCCGCCGCTGCGCTGCTGGCCGGCGCCGCCGGCGTCGTGCTCCGTGAACAGCTTTGGCTGACGCGTGACTCGAACGAACCAGCCGAAGCACGCGAGCGCTGGGCCCGGCTCGACGGCAGCGAGACCGTGCTGCTCTCCGACGGCAAATCTTCGGTACGACTCTTCGGCCGCGCCGACCGAGCCGACGTGCTCGACATCGAGAAGACTCTGGCCGCCGGGGGCGATTGGCTCGGCACGATCGGCCGGAGGCTGGCCGGCTCGGAATCCGACGCGAAGGGGGCGGTGCTGCCCCGCCTCGTCGAAATCAGCCCCGATGTGGCGCTCGCCTCGCGGCTCGCCGAGCGGCATGTCACCGCGCACGGCGTGCTGGAGCACTTCGCGCGGACCGCCGCGGCCAACCTCGCCGCCGCCGCCGAGCAACAGGCCCTCGCCCAAGGGGGCCCGCTCGCCGAGCGTTGCGGAGTGAAGTACCCGATCTTGCAGGGGCCGATGACGCGTGTGAGCGACGTGGCGCCGTTCTGCGACGCCGTGGCCGAGGGGGGCGGGCTGCCGTTCCTCGCCTTGGCGCTCCTGCGTGGTCCGGCGATCAAGGAACTGCTCGAAGAGACCGCCCAGCGGCTCGGCGACAAGCCTTGGGGCGTGGGCCTGTTGGGCTTCGTTCCCAAAGCGCTCCGCGATGAGCAGCTCGCTGTGGTCGAGGCCTACAAGCCGCCCTTCGCCATCGTCGCCGGCGGCCGGCCCAGCCAAACACGTCGGCTCGAAGCGCTCGGCACGGCGGCTTACTTGCACGTTCCCTCGGCGGGCCTGCTCGAGACCTTTGTCCGCGACGGCGCCCGCCGCTTCATTTTCGAGGGCCGCGAGTGCGGCGGCCACGTCGGCCCGCGCACCAGCTTCACCCTCTGGCAGTCGGTCGTCGACGCCCTGACGGAGATCGACCCCAAGGACCCCGAGTCGTTCGAGCTGGTCTTCGCCGGCGGCATTCACGACGGGCTCTCCGCCGCCATGGTCGCGGCGATCGCCGCCCCGTTGGCCCAGCGGGGCATGAAGGTCGGCGTGCTGATGGGCTCGGCGTACCTGTTCACCCACGAAGCGGTGGAGTGCGGCGCCATCGCCGAGGAATTCCAACGCCAGGCGATCGCCTGCCACAAAACCGTGCTGCTGGAGTCGGGCTTCGGCCACGCCACACGCTGCGCCCCCTCGCCGTTCTGCTACGAATTCGAGGCCAAGCGTCGTGAACTGGTCGCCGCCGGCGTTGCGGGCGAGCAGCTCCGCATGGAGCTCGAGATGCTCAACGTCGGCCGGTTGCGGCTGGCATCCAAGGGCGTCGAGCGTCGCACCGACGAGAACGACCCCGACCGGCGGTCGTCGATCGTCGAGGTCGATCAGGAGGAGCAGGTCAGCCGCGGCATGTACATGATCGGCCAAGTGGCCGCGCTGCGTGACAAGACGCTGAGCGTCGCGGAACTGCACACCGAGCTCTGCGAGGGCGCCGCCCTTGCGCTCGCTGAGCACAAGCCCAAGCCCGCGGTGGTCGCCCCCCCCACGCGACGCCGCGACTCCGCCGACGACATCGCGATCGTCGGCATGGCGGGCATCTTCCCCAAGGCCGACAGCATCCGCGAGTACTGGAGCAACATCGTCCGCGGGGTCGACGCCATCATCGAGGTGCCCGAAAACCGCTGGGACGCCGAGGAGTACTTCGACCCCGACCGCCGGGCGCGCGACAAGGTTTACTCCAAGTGGGGCGGGTTCCTCGGGAAGCAGCGTTTCGATCCGATGGACTGGGGCATGCCCCCGGCCAGTCTGGCGAGCATCGACACGGTGCAGCTGCTGGCGCTCGACGTCGCGCACCAGGCGATGCAAGACGCCGGCTACACGATCGAGCGGTTCAACGGCGCGAAAGCGGGCGTTGTGTTCGCCGCGGCGGGCATCTACGACATGGGCGCCGACTACGCCATCCGCTCGATGCTGCGGCACTACACGCCCAAGGCTAGCGGGGTCGATCCGGCGGTCCGCGAACAGCTCGTCGGCGAGCTCGAGGACCGGCTGATCGAGTGGACCGAAGACTCGTTCCCCGGCTTCTTGCTCAACGTCGTGGCCGGCCGGATCGCCAACAGGCTCGACTTCGACGGCCCCAACTACACGGTCGACGCCGCTTGCGCCGCGTCGCTCGCCGGCGTGACGACCGCCATCGAGCAGCTCCGCAGCGGCTCGTGCGACGCGATGCTCGTCGGCGCCGTCGACGTGACGAACAACCCGTTCACCTACATGAGCTTCGCCAAGACGCACGCCCTCTCGCCGCGCGGCAAGTCGCGGCCGTTCGACCACTCGGCCGACGGCATCGCCCTGGGCGAGAGCGTGTCGGCGACCCTGATGAAGCGGCTCGGCGACGCCGAGCGCGACGGCGACCGCGTTTACGCCGTGATCCGTGGCGTGGGCGCCTCGAGCGACGGCCGCAACCGCAGCATGACCGCCCCGTTCCCGCCCGGTCAGATGAAAGCCGTGCGGCGGGCCTACGAAGACGCCGGCTTCCACCCCTCGACCGTGGGCCTGATCGAGGCGCACGGCACCGGCACCGCCGTGGGCGACGCCAGCGAGGCGAAGACCCTCTCGACCGTGTTCGCCGAATCGGGGGCCGCGGCCGAGACCACGGCCGTCGGCTCCGTCAAATCGATGATCGGCCACACCAAAGTGGCGGCCGGCATGTCGAGCCTGGTGAAGACCGCCCTGGCGTTGCACCACAAGGTGCTGCCCCCCACGCTGCACGTCGAGCGCCCCAGCCCCGACGCCGGCATCGTTGGCTCGCCGCTGTACGTGAACACCGAGACCAGGCCGTGGCTGCGCGAGTCGACCGACACGCCGCGACGCGCCGGGGTGAGCGCCTTCGGCTTTGGCGGCACGAACTTCCACGTCGCGCTCGAGGAGCACACCGGCTCGTTCGCCGCGGCCGACCGGCTGAACCTCTGCCCGCGACCGGCCGAGGTGTTCAGCTGGCGGGCGGGCGACGCCAAGGCGCTCGCCGGCGAGCTGGAACGCTTCGAGAAGACCGCCCTGGCCAACACCGAGGGGATGACCCTCGCCCAGCTCGGTCAATGTGTCGCCGTCGACGGCCGCAGCGGCCCGCGACGCGGCGACGCCGTCCGGCTGGCGCTGGCGGCCGTGTCGATCGAAGACCTCACGACCAAGGTCGCCAGGGCGCGCGAAGCAATCGCCGCCGGCAAAGACGCCTCGCACCCGGCCGGCGTGTACTACAGCGACGCCGCCCCGATCGAGCAGGACCAGGTCTGCTTCCTCTACCCCGGCCAAGGCTCACAGCAGGTCGGCATGCTCGACTGGCTGTTCCGCACCGAGCCGGCTCTCTACAAGACCGCCGAGCTCGCCAACCGCGCGACCGCCGACCGCTTCGAGAAGCCGCTCAGCCGTTTGGTCTATCCCGTGCCGGTGTTCGACGAAGAATCGGCCCAGCAGAACGCCGCGGCTCTCAATCACACGGCCGTCGCCCAGCCCGCCCTCGGCATGATCGAGATGGCGGCGACCGAGTGGCTCGCCGCGATGGGCCTGCGGCCGGGTCGCACGGCGGGGCACAGCTACGGCGAGTACGTCGCCCTGTGGGCCGCCGGCGCGATGGACGCCGAGCAACTCGCGTCCCTGTCCGCCGCGCGGGGACAGATTTGCGCCGAGGCGTCGGCACAGCGTCCCGGATCCATGGCTTCGATCGCGGCGCCGGCCGATGAGGTCGAGCGTTCGCTCAAAGAGTGGGGCGTTGGCGCCCACGTCGCCAACCGCAACGCCCCTCAGCAGACCGTCATCGGCGGCCCGAGCGACGCGGTCGACGAGGCGTGCCGTCGCTTTAAAGAGGCCGGCGCCCGCGCGACCAAGCTTGCGGTCACCGCCGCGTTCCACACCCCCGAGCTCGCCGAGCAGGCGCAGCTGCTATCGGCCGCGATCGCCGAAAACCCGCTCGCGGCGCCGCGGCTCGCGGTCGGCAGCAACACCAAGGGCGCCGTCCACAGCGACGAGCCCGCGGAGATCGCCGAGACCTTGGCCCGCCACTTGGTCGAGCCGGTGCGGTTTGACCAGATGCTCGCCACGCTGGCCGAGGGCGGCGTGCGGTTGTTTGTGGAGGTGGGTCCCAAATCGGTGCTCACGCGGCTCGCGTCGCAGTGCCTCGACCTCAAGCCGGGCGTTTGCGAGGCGATGGCGCTCGACACCCGCGACCGGCCCAACGGCGAGCAAGCCGCCCACTTGCTGGCTTTGTGCGCGTCGCGAGGCCTCGGCGTGGATCTCGACGCTTGGTACGGCGGCCGCGGTCTCAGCACGATTCGCAGCATGGAGTACGCGACGCAATCGGCCGAGCGTCGCACGCCCACGCCGACCGAATGGGTGCTCACCCCCACCCGTTCGCACCCGGCCAACGAATTGAAGGGCCTGAAGCATTCGGCCAAGCTGATGGAGCCCGCCGAAGCGGCGGCCGACGACGCACAACGGCCCAAGCCCGTGGCGGCCCCTGCGGCGCCCTCGATGAACGGCGTTGCACGATCCGAGCCGCTGGCTGAAAAAAAGGTGGCATCGACGCCGGTTTCGCGCCCCACTGCGGCTCTCCCGAATCACAATGGGGCACAAGTCTCACCCAATCAGGCCCGCCCTCTGCAGGCCAATTCGGTCCAGCCCCGTCAACAGCCGCCCAGTCAACAGCCGCCCAGTCATAACCTGTCCAGCCCAGTTCAGCCCACTCCAGCTCACGCTGCCCCGCAGGCGGGCGTCCGTCCGCCTCGTCCGGTTGTCGGCGCCGCCGCCATCACGCCACAAACATCCCCCCGTGCTACGGAGTTCCCAGCCGTGTCTCATTACCTCCAGCAACCTGGCGCCTCGCAAACTGGTCAAGGATCCGCGGATGCGATCAGCGACTTGATGAGCCGATGGTTCGAGATGCGGCACTCGGAGCAGCGTGTGATGGAGCGGTTCCTCGAGCTGCAGATGTGTGCGATGACCGGTCAGGCGCCGCAGCTGGCGGCTCCGGTGGCTTACGCTCAGCCGGTTCCTGCTCAACCCATGCCCGCCCAGCCGATCGCTCCGCAGGCCTACGCCCCGCAGGCGGTCGCGCCGCAGCCGGTCGCTCCGGCCCCGATGGCGCCGCAACCGGTGCGCCCGGCGGGGGTGTTGCCCGCCACGGCCGCTGCACCGGCAGCCGCTCCCGCACCGCGGCCCGCGGCGCCCCAGCCGGTCACCCCGGCGGCGCCCGTCGCTCAGGCCGCTCCCGCAGTGGCCAACGGCGCCCCGAAGCCACCGAGCACCAACGGCGCCGCGTCGAACGGCCACGCCGGCAACGGCGCCCCCAAGCCGGCCGCGGCCGCCGCGGCGCCCGCCGAAGCTCCTAACGACGCCCCCAGCGACGCTCCGCCGACCGAGGACTTCCGCCGCGACCTACTGGAAGTGACCAGCCAACGGACCGGCTACCCCACCGACCTGCTCGACGAGACCATGCCGCTCGAGTCGGGTCTGGGCATCGACTCGATCAAGACGGTTGAGATCTTCAGCAACCTGAAGCAGTACCACCCGTTCCTTCTCGACGCGGACGAGGACGAGGAGGAAGTGCTCAGCGAGTTCGCCAAGCTCGAGACCTTGGGCGACATCGTGGCGATGTACGACCGCCGGCGTGCGAACCACGGCGCCGCCGCCCCGGCCGCCGCACAAGCCGCGCAACCGGCCGCTCAATCGGCCGAAACCGCGGAACCCGAGGCCAACGGCCGCCATGTCGTCAGCGTCGAAGAGGTGTGGGACGACGAAAAAAAAAAGCAATCGAGTTCCCCGCTGAACGCCTCGTCCTGATCTTGGGCGACGCCGAAGGCGTCACGGGGCCGCTGGCCGACGGACTCTCGGCGTGTGGCTACCGCACTTGCGTGCTCGTGCCGGGTGAGCAAAACCGCTGGCTCGGCGACGCCCGAGCCGAGTTCGCCCTCGGCGACGAGTCGGTGCTCGAAGAGCTGCGGCCGATGCTGTGCGGTCGTGAGAACGACGCCGTGGGCGGCGTGATCTCGCTGCTCGGTCTGACCGACTTGGGGCGCCACGCCGAACTCCCCACCGCCGATCAGGTCCGCCGCCTCAGCGACGGTGTGTTCTTGCTTTTCAAGGCTCTGCACGAAGACCTGGTGGGGGTGTGCGAAGAGGGGACCCCGCGCCTGATCAATGTCACGGCCATGGGCGGCCGGTTTGGCCTGGAGGGCTCGGCGGCCGAATTCAACGGCGCCGGGATGCCGATCGCCGCGTCGCCGTTGGTCGGGTTCTTCAAGGGGTACCGCGGCGAGTTGCCCGACTGCGCCCTCACCTGCTTCGACACCTCCGCCGAGCTCTCACACGAGGAACTGGTCGACACGCTCGTCGACGAGTTCGAATCCGATTCGGGCGGCGTGGAGATCGGCCTGGCGCCGGGACGCCGCTGGCGAGTCGTCACCGAAGAGCGACCGGTCGACACGGCCCTGGCGGGCCCGGTGGCCGAGCGCGGCGACGTGTGGCTCATCACCGGCGGCGCCGACGGCGTGACCGCTCTGGTGGCCCGCCCGCTCGCCGAGCTCGGCTGCAAGCTTGTCATCTGCGGACGCTCGCCGCTTGTGGACGAGTCCCCCGACACGGCGGCCCTCGACCCGGGCGCCTTGCGGGGCCACCTGATCACGGCGGCCCGCGACGCGGGCGAGAAGCCGGTGCCGGCCGAGATCGAGAAGCGGGTGCAACGCTTGCTCAAGAACCGCCGCATCGCCGAGAACCTCGCCTTGTTCCGTTCGCTCGGAGGCGAGGCGGAGTACGTTTCGTGCGACGTCCGCGACGACGCCGCCTTCGGCGCGGCGATCGACGGCATTTACGAGCGCTACGGCCGCCTCGACGGCGTGGCCCACGGCGCCGGGGTGATCTACGACCGGCTGGTCGAGGGCAAGACGCCCGAGATGTTCCGGGCCGTGACCGAGACCAAGATCGCCTCGGCCCTGACGCTGGCCCGCAAGGTGCGGCCCGCGGGGCTCAAGCGGATGGCCTTCTTCTCGAGCACGTCGGCCCGATTCGGCAACGCCGGCCAAACCGACTACTGCGCGGGGAACGAGTTCCTCAACAAGCTCGCCTGCCGCCTCGACGCCGAGTGGCCCGGCCGCATCGTGGCCACGGGCTGGGGGCCTTGGGACTACGGCATGCTGTCGGGCGAGCTGCGCAAGGCGTACATCGATCGTGGCATCGGCCTGCTGCCGCCGGAGCTCGGCATCCGCATGTTCGCCGAGGAGATGGCCGCCCCCGACGACGGGCCGAGCGAGGTGATTCTGTCGCTCACCCTCGACCGGATCGGCGAGGTGTCGCGCGGCATCAAGACCCCGGCCGGCGGCCGCCCTAGCGGCCTGTAGCGTTTACCCTTCGACGACCGTGACTCCGACGACCGTGGGTCGTCGGCTGCTTGCCCCCTCCTGAATCCCGCCCCGCCCACCAGAATCCTCCCTGCTGCCATGTTGCGTGAAGAAGATATTGCGATCGTCGGGATGAGCTGCATCTATCCCCAGGCCGACTCGGCCGCGCGCTTCTGGTCGAACGTTTGCGAAGGGGTCGACGCCATCGGCGACGTGCCCGAAGACCGCTGGCCCGCCATGCAGTGGATCCTCGGCGAGTGCAGCGAATCGCACTGCTTGCCCGAGAAGCCGCGGGGCGCGTTCTTGCCGGCCGACCTGTCGATCGACCCGATGAAGTACGGCGTGCTCCCCAACGCGGTCAACGAGGGCGACCCCGACCAGTTCGTCATGATCAAGGTCGTGGCCGACGCCCTGGAAGACGCCGGCATGGGCGACTCGCACCCCGCGCGTCCCAAGACCGACCTGGTGGTGGGCCACGGCGGTTACCAGAGCGGCAAGTCGCTCGAGACGATCTACCGCTCGCAAGGCTTCGACGAGGTGCTGCGGCTCATCGAGACCGGGTTCCCGGAGATGATGGCGGGCGGCAAACGCAAGGAGGTGCGCGACTACCTCTACTCGTGCCTGCCCCCCAACGAGGTCGAGGCGCTCACCACCGCGATGCCGAACATCATCGCCTGCCGCGCCGCCAACCGGTTGAACCTCGGCGGCGCCGCTTACCTGGTCGACGGCGCCTGCTCGTCCTCGCTGCTGGCGGTGGAGCAGGCCGTGGGACGGCTGCGCAGCGGCCAGGCCGACGCGGCCGTGGCGGGCGGCATCTTCCTGACCAACTACATCCCGTTCTGGCACATCTTCGCGTGCCTGGGCGCGCTGTCGCCCTCGGGCGTGATCCGCCCGATGGACCTCCGCAGCGACGGCCTCGTGGTGGGCGAGGGCGCCGGCGCCATGGTGCTCAAGCGGCTCTCGGACGCCGTGAAAGACGGCGACCGTGTATACAGCGTCATCAAGGGCGTCGGCAGCTCGAGCAACGGACGCGATGTGAACGTGCTCGCCCCCTCGGCCGAGGGTCAGCTCACGGCCATGCGTCGCGCCTACGCCGACGCGCAGGTCGACCCCCAGGGGATCAGCTATCTCGAACTGCACGGCACGGGCACCGTGGCGGGCGACACCACCGAGATCGCCACCGTCAGCCGGTTCTACGGCCCCAACACGGGCGCCCACGGGCGGTTCATGGGGAGCGTGAAATCGATGATCGGCCACGCCATGCCCGCCGCCGGCATGGCCTCGCTGATCAAGACCTCGCTCGCCCTGCGCGACAAGGTGTTGCCCCCCTCGCTCCACTGCGAGGAGCCGCGGCCGGAGATCGCCGAGAGCGACTTCCTGGTGAACACCAGCCTGCGTCCTTGGGTCCAAGACCCGGCCCACGGCCCCCGACGCGCGGGGGTGAACGCCTTCGGCTTCGGCGGCATCAACGTCCACATCGTGCTCGAAGAGGCCGAGGTCCCACGCATCGCCGGGGCTCCGGTCCACGGCGTCGACCTCGCCGAGGCCACGCCCGAAGAGTTCAAGGCGAAGGCCCGCCCGCTGCGCGCCCCGCGCACCAGGCCGAGCGAGCTGTACGGCTTCAGCGGCAGCGCCCCCGAAACGGTCGTCGCGCTGATGCGCGACACGCTCGCCACGCTCGACCGCGGCGGCGACGCGATCGAGGCGGTCGACCTCGCCGCGACCCTCGCCGCGAGGTTCGACAACACGCAACAATGCAAAGCGGCGCTCGTCTGCCCAGACCTCGCGGACCTGCGCGAACAGCTCAACGGGCTGATCGAGCGGATCGAGAAGGGCGACACCGACGCGGCGATCGACGAGCGTGTGTTCTACGCCGCCAATGCCGCCGAGCCGGAGGGCAAGGTCGCGGTGGTGTTCCCCGGCAACGGCTTCCCCGGCATGGTGGGCGAGTTCCCCGAGCACCTGCGTGAGCTCGCGTTGCACTTCCCGGAGGTCCGCGAAGAGGTCGACTTCATCACGGCCCGCGACCGCCACCCGGAAGACCTCACGCCGCTGCAAACGATCCTCTGGCCGCCCGCTGGCGTGACCGACGAAGAGCGCCAGTCGTACCACGACCGGCTGTTCATGGCGCAACTGGACGACGACGTGGTCGGCGACGACGGCGAGTTCACCGGCGGGCCCGAGCAGCGGCACATCGGCGCGTTCACCATGATGATGAGCAACTGGCTGCGGTGGGTCATGATCCGCAAGCTGGGCATGCCGGTCGACATGCTCGCCGGGCTGAGCCTGGGCGAGTACACCGCCGTTTGTGCGGCGGGCTGCTTCGACTACTACTCGGTGATCCAGCCGTACATGACCTCGACGATGACGGTCACCGATCAGCTGATGCAGAAGACCGACGTCAAGTTGATCTTCCTGTTCTGCGACGAGCAGCGGCACCAAAAGTTCATGGACGACTACCCCGACGCCCGCCTGGCGATCGCGGCGTCGCCCAACACGTTCTGCATCGCGGGCAAAGAAGAGATCGTCGAGGCGATCGTCGCCGACTGCCGCGAAGAAGGCCTCATCTGCCAGGTGCTCCCTTACCCGCCGGTCCACACCGAGTTCTTCGCCGAGGCGCGGCGTGTGCTCGAGGCGGCGTTCGACGAGCGGCAGCTCGACTGCCACCCGCCCCGGCTGCCGATCTACTCGGCCAGCAACGCCCAGCCGTACCCGGACGACTTGGACGGCATCCGCGAGCTGCTGTACGGCAACTTCGTCACGCCGATGCACATCTACCGCACGTTCCGCCACATGTACGACGAGGGGGTGCGGGTATTCATCCAGGCGGGCATCGGCCAGATCTCGATGCTCTCGCCGACGATCTTCCCCAAGGGGTCCAAGATCCGCGCCGTCGGCATCGACCTCGAGGCGATCTCGCCGGTCACCCAATTCCAACGCATGGCGGCCATGCTCATCGGCTGCGGCGTCACGGTCGACCTCGGCGTGCTGTTCGAGCACCGCGACACCTGTGAGGTATCGCTCGACGCCAGCGCGCCCGAAGAGAAACGGCCGCGGGAGATCCCGCTGCGGATGGATTGGTCCCCTATCGGGCTGGCCAAGCCGCGCCCCGCTTCGGCCTCGCGGCAGGCCGACGAGACGCCCGCCGCGGCCGAACCAACCGCAGAGGCAAACGCAGAGCTAACCACAGCGGCCCCAGCAGAGCTCTCTTCGAAAATCTCTTCGAATATGTCTACGGAGCTCTCTTCAGCGGTTCCCGCAGAGGTCGGACAAGAGATTCCCGCCGACATCGTGGCCGCTGTCGGCGGCCTGCCGATGATCGATCGCGTGGTGAGCTACACGGCCGATCAAGAGCTTGTTTGCGAGCGGACCTTCTCACTCGAAGAAGACCGCTACCTGCTGGACCACCTGTTCATCGCCGACAGCGGGCTGAAGCCGGTCGAGGAGCGTTGGCCGGTCGTGCCGATGACCTTCAGCGTCGAGATGTTCGCCCAGGCTGGCGCGTTGCTGGCGCCCGGCTTGGGGCTGATCGGCTACCAAGACGTCCGCATGTCGCGATGGATCGACGTCACCGAGAGCGGCCCCAAGACGGTCCGTGCGACCGCCCGTGTCGTCGACTCCGGCGCCGAGACCGGCGTCCGGCTGGTGGAAGTCGCCATCAACCACGGCGACATCCGCGTCTGCAAGGGCGTCGTCCGCTTCGCCGCCGAGTATCGGGCCGAGATCGACGTGTCGGACCTCGCCCCGGCGCCCGCCGAGCCTTGGCCCTTCACCGCCGAACAGACCTACACCGACCGCCGCCTGTTCCACGGGCCGATGCTGCGGGTGCTGGCGAGCCTCGACGGCTGCGGCGAGACCGGCATCACCGGCGCCCTGCACGTGCTCCCCAAGAACGAGCTGTTCGCCTCTTACCCCGAGCCGTACCTGATGACCGACCCGCCGCTGATGGACGGCATCAGCCAGCTCTGCGGCCTGTGGCTCCAAACGCGCGACATCCACGTCTTCCCGACCGGCATCGACCGCATCGAGTTCTTGCAGCCCACGCCGCCGGTGGGCACGGTCGCCCCCGCACGGTTCGAGCTGCGTGAGTACAACCCCGACACGCGGCAGTACCACTTCCGCGGCGAGGTGCTCGACGGCGCCGGCGGCGTGTGGATGCGGATCGACGGCTGGTGCGACTGGCAGTTCCCGTTCACCAGCCAGTTCGCCCACTGGAGCCTGCGGCCGTGGGAGCTGCACCTGGCCGAAGAGCTCGCCCTGCCGGGCGCCCCGGCCGACGCCTGCTGCGCGATCGTCCCGCGCAAGGCGATCCGCGCCGCCGGCCTGGAGCGCGCCTGGCGCACAGCCCTCTCCTCCACCGAGAGCGCCGAGCTGCTGGCCCTTGGAGACGAGGACCAGCAGCGCCGCATGGTCTCGGCCCGTGTGGCGGTCAAAGACGCCGTGCGGCTCTGGTTCGAGCGCCGCCTGGGAGTGACCGGCGTCCACCCGGCCGGCATCGAGGTCAGCCACGACGAGGCGGGACGCCCCTGGGTCACCAACCGCTACGGCCTGGCCAACCCGCACGTGTCGCTCACGCACGTCGACCAGGCGGCCGTGGCGATCGCGGCCGACGCGCCGGTCGGCGTCGACATCGAGCCCTTGGGCGGCCCCGCCACACGGATCCTCGACCACTTCGCCACGAGCGAGGAGCAGACGCTGATCGAATCGCTCGAAGCCTCGGCGCCCGGCGGCGGCTGGGCCACCCGCTTCTGGACCGCCAAAGAGGCGGCCGGCAAGCTTTGGGGCGCGGGCCTGGACGGCCGACCGAAGTCGCTCGTCGTCGTCGACGCCGACCCCGCCAGCGGCGCGATGCTCGTGCGACGCACGGACGACGGCCTCACCGCCACCGTCGGCGCCAACACGCACGACCGCCTGGCGATCGCCTGGGCCTCGGCGGCCGAGTCGCTGGCCGGGGCGTAACTTAGGACTGGCTTGCCGGGAAGTCGGTGGCCGGGTGGCCGGGGTCGCAGCGAAGCAAAGCCCCCGGCGAACTACCAGATCGGCGCCCACCTGCTAAACGCCGGGGGCTACGCCTGGCGGCTCCGACCCCAGCCACCCGCCGCTACGCACTGCGGGACAAGCCCAATCCTGTTCGGCACTGCGGTTGCTCTTCGGGTTCTGACT